>JAKUUF010000022.1 GCA_022448705.1 SAR324 cluster bacterium
ATACCTTCAGATTGTAGAGCGATCACGTACTGTTGAGAATGACCGTAAACCTGGTGAATCGACTTTAACTGCGGCTGTGGCCAGGTATTATTTCAAACTTCTTGCATACAAGGATGAATATGAGGTTGCTCGCCTTTATACTAATGGTGATTTCTTCAAAAAAATAAATGATCGTTTCGAGGGAGATTTTACGCTGAAATTGCATTTAGCACCCCCAATGTTTTCAAAACGTGATCCGCATACAGGTGAACCAATAAAATCCTCTTTTGGTCCCTGGATGTTTTCTTCCATGAAAATACTTGCGAGATTTAAATTCCTTCGAGGTACTTTATTTGATCCTTTTGGAAAGACTAAAGAACGGAAAATGGAAAGACAATTAATTCAGGATTATGAACAGACAATTGAGGAATTGCTGAGAGGGTTGTCAGATAAAAATCATTCTATTGCCACTGAAATTGCCAAATTACCTGAGCATATTCGTGGGTTTGATTTGGTTAAACACAGACATATGGAAAAAGCAAAGAAACGTGAAAAGGAACTGCTGGAAAAATTCAGAAAAAATTCAGGATTTGCCTCTGTAACTAGGAAAACTGAGACAGTCAGTTGATTTTAAAAAAATTGAATGAATGATTCAATTAAAGATGAATATGGAATCATATAAAAAAAGCAATAATTAATGAAAATCAATTCACGAATTTATGTTGCAGGACATCTTGGTCTGGCAGGATCAGCAATTTACCGAGCATTAAAGAAAAGCGGATACCAGAACCTTATTACTCGCTCACACTCAGAATTGGAACTGCTGGAGGCCACCGAAGTAAGGAATTTTTTTTCAGAAACAAAACCTGAGTTTGTTTTTTTAGCGGCCGCAAAAGTTGGGGGGATTCATGCAAACAGTTCTTATCCAGCAGATTTTATACGCGAAAACATAATAGTTCAGACTAATGTAATTCATGAGGCGTGGAGACATGGTGTTAAAAAATTAGTGTTTCTAGGCAGTTCCTGCATTTACCCCAAGCTGTGTCCGCAGCCAATCAAAGAGGAATATTTGCTTTCAGGTGAACTGGAACCGACTAATGATGCATATGCCCTTGCTAAAATTGCAGGAATAAAAACTTGTCAAAGCTACAATCATCAATACGGAACAAATTTTATTTCCGTTATGCCTACTAACCTGTATGGACCAAATGACAATTTTCATCCGGAAGATTCCCACGTTCTCCCGGCTTTAATACGTAAATTTTATGAGGCAAAGCTTGCCAGTGAAGATACGGTTAACATCTGGGGTTCCGGTAATCCTCGGAGAGAGTTTTTACATTCTGATGATCTTGCTGATGCGATTTTATTCCTGATGGACAATTATGATAATTCTGAAATAGTCAATGTGGGTTTTGGAAAGGATCAAACAATTCGTGAGTTGGCGGAGACTATTAAAGAAGTATCAGGATTTTCCGGGCGCCTGGTTTTTGATAATTCACGTCCGGATGGAACTCCACAAAAAGTACTGGACACATCAAAAATCAATGCACTTGGCTGGAAGCCTA
Source organism: SAR324 cluster bacterium (assembly GCA_022448705.1). Taxonomy (GTDB): domain Bacteria; phylum SAR324; class SAR324; order SAR324; family NAC60-12; genus Arctic96AD-7. Next base: position 1,545 of record JAKUUF010000022.1, read on the forward strand.
AAATACCCTTGAAAACGGGTTTGGAACAGGTTTATCAGTGGTATTCTTCGCAGCAGGCAGACTGAAAAATTTTTAAATTAATCCCGCATTACCATGTAATGCGATATAAGCAGACAAAGATTTTTCCTGCCTGAAAAATATGTAGTAAGTACTTTGGAACTGTTTTGCAGTAAGGAATTTTTAGACTGTCTTAGAAAAATTCATACTGCTGCTTTCTGTCAGGTATCTGTCAAATGGCATGGCAATATTTCTAGTAAATAGCGTTCCAACAGGAGTGAGATCAATTTTATTTGAATCTAGCTTCACCAACCCCTCCCGCGCAAACTTTTCAAGTTCAGGCCAGGCATTATTAAAATGCTTGCTGAAATTTATTTCATAACGTGTTTCAAAATCAGATATTAATATTTCTCCATGACACATAAGAGTTTCAATCACTTCTCTTCGCAGCTGATCCTCTTTATCTAGTTTTATTCCCCTGCGTGGATTAAGAATTTTGTCAGAAGCTTCATTCATGTATTGATAAAGATCTTTGTTGTTTTGCCAGTAACTATCCCCAAAATCTGAAATAGCAGAAACCCCGATTCCAATCTGTGCCATGTTATGAAGTGTGGTATAGCCCATGAAATTACGGTGCAGGGTTCTGTTTTTCAGGGCAAGTGCAAGTTCGTCTTCCGGAAGAGCATAGTGATCCATGCCTATCATTACATATCCGATTTCTGTGAAAAAGCGGATGGCTTCAAGGTAAATTTGAATTTTCTCTTCAGGCACAGGCAGATCTTTGTCTTTGATTGCTCTCTTATGAGTTTTGAACATACCGGGAAGATAAGCAAAGCTGTATACTGCCAGGCGATCCGGACGCATTTTCCCCACTTCATCAAGTGTTTTACAAAAGCTTTGATGAGTTTGAAGTGGCAGGCCGTAAACAAGGTCCAGGTTGATAGAAGTGTAGCCAATGCTCCTGGAATTATTAATAGTATCCCATGATTGTTTAGCCGTTTGATTTCGGTTGATAGCCTTTTGAACATCACGGTTCAAGTCCTGTACACCAAAACTTACCCTCCTGAATCCTAGTCCATACAGTGTCTCAAGATGATCTATTGTAGTCACACGCGGATCAGCTTCAAATGCCAGCTCGCTGTTTTCCTGCACATCAAATCTGGAAGTGATCTTATTTATGAATCTTTCAAGCTGTTTGGGATTGAGGTAAGTGGGAGTCCCTCCACCCAGGTGAATTTGTGCAAGTTTCTTACGTGAGTGCAGAATTCTGGCAACTCCGTCAATTTCTTTATCAAGAGCAGACAAATAATCTTCAGTAATTTTCCTGTTACCGGTGATAAACTTGTTGCATCCGCAAAATGTACATAGTTGTCTGCAAAAGGGTAAATGAACATAAAGTGATATTGGCCTTTCTTTAAGACTTTCCTTTTGAAGGCACTGAACGTAGTCTTCATGGAACTGGCCTTTTTCCCAGACAGGTACTGTAGGATAACTTGTGTAGCGTGGTCCCGGACGGTTATAACGCTGAATCATTTCAGGTGTAACATCATTTATTTCTGAATGTGGCATATTAAATTTAGGGATACGCTTTTCTACATAATTTAAATTGGTCTTAGAAGGTAAAAATTTGTGGAGAATGATTTTATCAGTTAAAAAATCTCAATTAATTAAAGGATTTACAATAATCATAATAACTGGATAGATTTACTGACCGAAATTAAGATAAAAATCCGTCTACTGAATGATACTTTGAATTTACATTTGAGTCTTAATCTGAATTAAATGGAGTGTCCGGATTAAAATAATTAATACTTGAATTGCCTGAAAGGTAAAATATGAGCCGCAAAAAAGAACAGAACTGCAGCAATTACTATTGAAGGTCCGGAAGGTGTGTCAAAATGAAGAGAGGTCCATAATCCAAGTAAAATGGAAGATATTCCGATTAATGCTCCGCCAATTGCCATCTGTTCCGGGGAGTTGCTGAAACGCCTTGCAGCTGAAACTGGAATAATCAAGAGAGATGTCACCAGCAGGATTCCAATTATTTTCATGGACAAAGCTATTACTGCTGCTACCAGGAGCATGAAAAGAAGTTGCACACCTACCACGGGTATTCCTTCCGCCTGAGCAAGTTCTTTATCAAATGTAATTGCAAGCAAAGGACGCCATAGCATAAGTAATGTAAGTAAAATTAAAATTCCTCCGCCATATATCCAGTAAAGATCATTCAGGCTAACAGCAAGGATATCACCGAATAAATAGCCCATTAAGTCAATTCGTACCCACGCCATCAGGCTGAGTAGTAGAACACCCATCGCAAGAGAGGCATGAGAAAGAGTGCCTAATACTGCATCATTGGAAAGAAGTTTTTGTCTTTGAAAAAAAAATAACAGCAATGCTACTGCCAGTGCGACAGCAAAAACTCCTATCATCAGGTCAACTTTAAGAAATAAACCGACTGCAACGCCGAGAAGTGCAGAATGCGCCATGGTGTCTCCCAAATATGACATTCTGCGCCAAACTACAAAGCATCCAAGCGGTCCAGCTACCAATGCTACCCCAATGCCAGCGATAACTGCGCGCCAAAAGAAATCATCCAGAAATGTCATGAGGTGGACTCACTTAATTCACCGGAAATGTGGTGTTTATGATCGTGTTGATGACTGTATATGGCCAAAGCACTACCTGAATCAAGGCCAAACAGACGTAAGTATTCCGGATGCTGAGTTACATCTTCCGGCTGTCCTTCACAACAAATATGTTGATTTAAGCATAACACTCTGTCTGTTGATGCCATTACCACATGTAAATTATGTGAAACCATCAGTACGCCGCAACCATGGCTTTTTTGCAGGTCCCCTATTAAATTATACAATTCCGATTCTCCCATATAGTCAACCCCCTGAACGGGTTCATCCAGTACAAGCAGCTCAGGATTCCTCAAAAGTGCTCTTGCAAGCATTACACGTTGGTATTCTCCACCTGAAAGCTGAGAAACAGGTTTGTCTCTCAATGCGAGAACTCCTGTTTCCTCCAGGGAAGTTTCTATTTGGCTTTTGGAATAATTACCTGTCAGATTCATTATCCTGCTTACTGAAAGTGGGAGAACTGGATTAAAAACAGCTCTTTGCGGAAGGTACCCAATCCTGAGTTTAGGTTTACGATATATGCTTCCGGAACTGGCTGGTATCAAGCCTAACAGCAGACGAAGTAAGGTTGTTTTCCCCGCACCATTGGGACCTATTACTGTCACAATTTCTGCTTTTGAAATATTTAGAGATATCCCTGATAGAAGTTCCTTCCCTCCTATATGCAAAGATATGTTTTGAGATTGGATCAGAGTTTCGCTGCTGATTTCAAAACCAAGTTCATCAACAGTAGTTTCAACACTTGTTAACATTGACTAACTAGAGAATTAGAATTACCTTACTTTACACATCATTTTTAGCACAGAGTCATCCTCAAATCAATTAAGTAAAGTAAATCCAGAGTTGCAATGAAAGTACGATTTTACACTGTAATTATCTCTCTTCTAATATGTTTTAGTGAGACAAATGCAGATTCAAACCTGAATGTTGTAGTTTCAATCAAACCATTTCATTCACTTGTATCAGGTGTAATGCTTGGTGTTGCACGTCCGGAACTGCTATTAAAAGGCAACTTTTCCCCGCATACCTATTCCCTGAAACCAAGTGATGCTAAAAAACTGCAATATGCCGATTTAGTTTTCTGGGGAGGAGAAGCTTTAGAGGGGTTCTTGGCAAAGCCAATAATTTCATTGTCAAAAAATGCAAAGGTTGTTTCTATACTGGAGATAAATGGACTTAAGCTCAGATCTTTTCGTGCTGAAAGCCATATAGGAAAATCTGAAAATTTTGAGTCATACAGTCATAATCTGCCAAAAAATCAAGTTGCCGAACTGAAAGCAGCAGTAGATCCTCACATATGGCTGGATCCTGAAAATGCAAAAGTAATTACTCAGAAAACAGTTCAGATTTTAAGTGATTTTGATCCTGAAAATGCTCAAAAATTCCAAAAAAACGGTGAAAAGATTATTGTTAGATTAAATGAACTGGATCAGCAGCTTTCATCAGAAATGAGCGAAATATCTGATCGTACCTATCTGGTTTTACATGATGCATATCAGTATTTTGAAAGTCGTTATCAGCTGAAAAGTGCAGGCTCAATAACACTCCAGCTGGAACACTTTCTAGGTGTGAGCAGGTTGAAGAAAGTTCAAAAAATGATCAAAACAAGTAAAGTGCGCTGTATTTTCACAGAGCCTCAGTATTCTCAAAAACTTGTAAAGACTTTGATAAAAGATACCTCAGTAAAAAAGGGCATACTTGATCCGATTGGGGCAGACATTCTTCCTGGACCGGAATTATATTTTGATTTACTGAAAAATCTGAGTATTTCACTGAAATCATGTCTTAATTGAAAAATCAATTCATGGGTCTTCAATTTTCGTTATCATATTCATATTATTTGTTTATTTAGTAAAGAGTTAAGTCGCATTTAAAATGAAGTGTGTTATTAATAGAAGCTTTACTAAATCTTCCAATTAACGAAGCTGATCCAACAAAAAATTATTCAAAAAATGACTGTTGATTCAGATAAATCTTTGTTCAAACAATATTCCACTCAATTCCTGCGTGGAATGTCCGAAAGAATGCGTGACTCCTGCAGCAGCTCACAACTGAACGAATTCCTTCAAGAACGTTTTACATTTTTCAGGGAGGCTATTCGCAGGAGTGGAATGGTTCGGGTCAGAAAACACAAAATATCTCAGGTTTCTCTTACTGAAAAAAACAATAGCAGATGTGTGATAGTCGAAATTGTATCCCCTGATGCACCTTTTATTGTCGTTACAGTTGAAGCGCTGATGCGACAATTAGATTTGCTGATACTCTGCAAGCTTCATCCAATCATAGGTGTTGATTTGACAGAAGGCAAAGAAGTAGAAAAAGTTTTTTTACCGCAACAGGATCTTGAGAAATACGATCATCTTTATCTGGAAGTTGAAACAGAAGCTGAAAATGCCACACTCAAGCATATTGAAACCATGATTGCAGGACATATGCTGGCAATACAATTGGTAAGAAACCATCATCAGTATATGCTGACAAACCTGGAATCTATGATTGAACTGATTCAAACCATTACAGTTGTTTCATCTGATACTAAAAATGAATGGTCAAAACTCTGCGGCTGGTTGAAACATGATAACTATTCCGTAATGGGATATATCAAATTTGCTTTGAAGGACTCAGATACTTCAGAATTTATCAATACAATCGAGGATTCGGGACTGGGCATAATATCTCCGGTATATTTAGAGAAAACTACAAACAATCTATCTAATGTTTTAACTGCACACCTCTGGAAACGCCGCCATTCAGAATTCCCTTTTTCTCTGGACAGGATTCACTTTAAAAGTCCGGTATTACGTTTTGAAAATATGATGATGCTGAGCATCAGAATTCCGGATGAAAAGCTGGGCATGCTGGAACATGTATTTCTTGGTCTGCTCAGGAGCAGTTCACTTCATGTAAAAAACATCGAAACACCACTGATTCACCAGAAAATGCAATTTATATTTAAAAAACACAACATGCTGGTGGACAGTTATGACTACAATGAAGTAGTGAGGATTTTCAGCGCAACTCCTAAAATTGAGCTGTTTCGTTCATCCAGGAAAGAGTTGATGCAGGTTTGTGAAAACCTGCTTTCTATCAATAATCCGAACAACATTCACTGTTTTAGAATAAATACAAGGATTCCAAGTGTATTAAAGCTGATGATTGTGATGCCATCTTCTCTGTTTAACGAGGAAACAGTAGAGCACAATCTGGCCTTGCTGAAATCAAAAATTAATCATCAAAGTTGTGACTGGTTTGAAGCACGAGGCAGTGAAAAATCTCGTTTGCATATTGAATTTGAGCTTAAAGAAGACGTACATGGAAAAAGTGTTGTCCCTGCTTTAAATATGCTTCAGTTTGAAAGTGAAATCAGCACACAAAACAAGCCATGGGAGTTACAGCTGCTTGAGCTTCTGCGCAGCATGTATTCCGGGACTGAAGGAATGCAGTTGTATGAACGATATGTCCCCTTGATGCCTTCAGAATACCGTGCTCGGGTTGATGCTCAGGAAGCTCTGGAAAATATTCAGTACATTGAGATGCTCACACACCAGGATAACATTCAATTCAATTTAAAACGTTTCACTGTTCCATCCATCCTGAAGTCGGTTTCACAATTATACATTTACAGCAGGGAGAAAATTCATTTAATTGAAATCATGCCTGTTCTGCAAAATCTTGGTCTTCATGTTATAGATCAACTTACTACAAGAATAGGCAATGATCAAAAAACCCTTGGATTCATTCAGTCTTTTCGTGTAATTCGCAAGGACAGAGTTTTAATTGATGAGGAACACTACAAGCCTTTGCTGGAAGCAATTGTAAAGCAGGTTTTTCAGAAAAAAACAGAAAACGACCCCTTAAATGCACTTGCATTGCTGGCAAATTTAGATTGGCGTGAAATCAATGTGCTCCAGCTGTATAGAAATTACTACCTGCAGCTCAATGCTCCTTTGACAGGTGAAACGATAAACATGGTATTGCTAAGGTATCCTCACTGTTCACGCTTATTGTTTGAAGCATTTTATACTCAATTTTCTCTAGATCCTTCATTAGGTAATCAGGAATATCGCCAGGAAGTTCTTTTACCAGAGACACAACAACACTTCATCGAGAGCTTGGAAAAAGTCAACCAGATAACAGACGATGAAGTTTTACGCAGTATGTATGAATTGATTGAAAATACTCTGCGCACAAACTTTTACATACCTAAGGAGGCAGAAGACACAGGAATTTCAATCAAACTGGATTCAGGTAAAATTGCTCAAATGCCAGATCCTACCCCTTTCAGAGAAATATACGTTCATGATTTGGGAATGCAGGGTCTGCATTTGCGTTTTGGCGCTGTTGCACGTGGAGGACTACGCTGGTCGGATCGGGCCGATGACTTCAGAACAGAAATTTTAGGTCTGGTAAAAACACAGCAGACAAAAAATGTTGTAATTGTTCCAGTTGGTTCAAAGGGAGGTTTTGTTTTAAAAAATACTCCAGTAGACAGAGAAGAAGCAATTTTGGAATCAAAAAAACATTACAGACGTTTCATCAGTGCAATGCTTGAAATCACAGATAATATTGATGCACAGGGCAAGGTACAGTCTCCAGGCCATGTTGTTACCTATGATGATCCTGATCCATACCTGGTTGTGGCGCCAGACAAGGGGACTGCAGATTTTTCAGATATTGCAAATGAAGTTTCAGAAAAATCTGGTTTCTGGCTGGGGGACGCTTTTGCTTCAGGAGGTTCAATTGGCTACGACCACAGAAAAGAGGGAATCACTGCAAGAGGAGGTTGGGAATGCGTGAAACTGCATTTCACTGAAATGGGAAGTAACGTGCAGACTGATCCAGTTACAGTTATAGGAGTGGGAGATATGAGCGGGGATGTTTTTGGAAACGGAATGTTGCAAAGCAAAACTATTCAATTAAAGGCAGCCTTTAATCATATGCATATTTTTCTTGATCCTGATCCTAACCCCGAAATCTCATGGCATGAACGCAAACGACTTTTTGAAATGCAAGGTTCAACATGGAATGATTATTCAACTGATTTAATCAGCTCCGGCGGAGGGGTTTATGAACGTTATGCAAAGTCAATTGAACTATCCCCTGAAGTGAAAGAATTACTGGGTACGGATGAAGAAAACTTAAAAGGAATTGAGGTTGTACGCAGAATTTTACAAATGGATGTGGATTTACTCTGGTTAGGCGGAATAGGGACGTTTATTAAATCTGATTCAGAAAGTGATTTTCATGTTGGTGATCAGGCAAACAATGAAGTAAGGATAAATTCATCAGAATGCAGGGTAAAAGTTATAGGAGAAGGAGCAAATTTGGGCTTGACTCAGTTGGCTCGAATAGAACTTTCAAATAATGGAGTAAGATTGAACACAGATGCTGTTGACAACTCCGGAGGTGTAAATATGTCCGATTATGAAGTCAATCTTAAAATATTGCTTCAGCAGATGCTCAGAAAAGGACATATAAATTCAAAGCAGGAGCGTGATGAACTTCTAATTTCAGCAACAGATGAAATTTCTGAACTGGTATTAGCAAATAACCGCGGACAGCATCGTTTAATATCTATGGACAGCATCAGGTCAAACCTGAATTTCCGATTGTTCCGCAAATTAATTTCACACCTTGAAGAAAACGGAATGAATAAACGAATTGAGCACATTCCATCATGGTCAGAGCTGAATCAGCTCGAAAATGCTGACATGCCTTTGCCTCGTCCTGTTTTATGTGTCTTGATGGCTTATTCAAAAATGGAGGTTTTTGATGCTCTCAGTTCATCTGAATTGCCGCTGGAGGAAGAACTTACAAAATATTACCTGGAATATTTTCCTTGGACAGTGCGGGATTCTTTTGGTGAAAATATCATAGATCATCCTTTGAAAAAAGAAATTATCTCTACAGTTCTTACAAACAGGATAACTAATCAGGCTGGATCAACATTTATTTCAAGAATGGCCCATGGCTCAGAACAAAGCATTCCTGATGTTGTGCGCACATATCTGGTGATGGAATCCAGTCTTGAAGCAGAAACAATACGTGAAGAGTTATATTCTTTAACTGATATTAGTGAGAAAGAGCGTTATGAAGCATTAATTGAATTGGAAGACGTAATAAAAACACTGGTGAGAAATGTACTTATCGGACAGGACTTGCTGCCTGGATTTGAGAAAGTTGAGCAATTCAAAGCATTGTTGCAGGAACTGCTTAAGCATCAGGAAATTTCAAGGAATGAGGAGAAGTCAGATTTGGTTCTTCCGGAAGTTGGTAAAACAAAAGAAGATGAAGAAATTACTGAAGAGGCATCTTCACCGTCTTTAGATGGAATACGGGCATCATTACATGATTTAAGAATTGCTCCGTATGTTTTGCATCTTTGCTTGACCCAGGATTTGGAAGTCAGCACAGCTTATCAAATTGCAATCAGTGTTGAACAGAAGTTTGGATTTGACTGGCTGCGCGAAAAACTGGTATCAATCGAGCCTCAAAATGACTGGGAATTGGAATACCAGGATATTCTGCTTAGTACTTTGGATACGGGGAAATTATTGTTGCTGGATGTTTTGCATGCATCCTTTAAAATAGACTCCAGTATTATACCGGATGCTGCATGGCTGATGGAAACTCTGGAAGAAAATTACTCATCGCACTTACGCTCTTATTTTCATGCACTTGAACAAGTACGAGCAGGTTCTTTGATCAGTTTAACTGCAATTTCCGTTATTCTAAGCCGACTTGATTTCCTTAAGAAAATTACATCAACAAACTTGTCTGACCATTCAACATTAAATTAATTCATAATTTTTTATCATATGATTGCAATTATACTTGCTGGAGGAACCGGTACGCGTCTCTGGCCATACAGTCGCAACATGACACCCAAACAGTTTCTTAATCTCGGATCAAGTCAGGAATCCCTTTTTCAGGAAACATCTAAACGTCTTGACTCGCTGGTCCCGCCTGAACAGATTTATATAGTTGGTGGAGATGCGCACAAAGACCAGTTGCGTCAGCAAATTTTACAAATATTCCCTGATTTCCCGATCGATCAGCTGCTTTTAGAACCTGTTGGTAGAAACACTGCACCAGCAATTCTATGGAGCATACTGAGAATTCCTGAAAGCAATCGTAATGATTCTGTTGTAGTTTTAGCGTCAGATCATTTAATCAAAAATCTTCACAGCTTCACCCATGCCTTGAAACTTGGAGAAAGATTGGCATCTTCAGGATATATTGTTACTTTTGGAATAAAGCCTGATCGTGCTGAAACTGGTTATGGATATATTAAATCCGGGGAACCTCTTGAAGTCGGTTTCAAAGTTGAAGAGTTTGTTGAAAAACCTGATCAGTCAACAGCAGAGCAATATCTGGAATCCTCTGATTATACTTGGAATGCCAGCATTTTCATGGCAACAACTGAAACCTGGCTGCAGGAGTTTCGCAAACATGCCCCTGAACTACTTGATGTATTTGAAAAAGAAGCTTCTGCAGGAGATCTTTCAGATAAAGAACAAATTCGGAAGATTTATAATTCTGTTTCTGCAGATTCTATCGATTACGCGCTGCTTGAAAAATCAGATCGTGTGGCTGTTATACCTGTTGACATGGAATGGACTGATTTAGGCAGCTGGGAGAGTTTACATAAAGTTTCTGATAAAGATAACGAAGGAAATGTATTACGGGGAAATGTAATTTCACAGGATACAAAAAATTCTTTAATTTTCAGTGAAAAAAAACTTGTTGCAAGCATCGGTGTAGAAAACTTAATCATCGTTGAAACTGATGACGCATTGCTTGTTTGCAATATGAATCGGTCACAGGAAGTAAAGAAATTGGTTGAAACACTCAAAAGAGAAGAACGTAATGAATATTAGCATGATTTTGACAAAGAACTTTAAAATACGTGATTCAGACTATTTTGTGGGCATTTTGAAATGAATAAGCATTTTACTTCTGTAGATCAGTCGGATCGTCTTGTTCCCTATAACCTTCGCCAGAGCGGAGAAACACCGGTTGAAATGTTGATATTCACTCGTGTCAGAAAATCACCTTTTTGGCATTTGGCAGTGGAGGCAGGCTGCTGGCGTGCGACAGTTTATAACCGCATTTTCCATCCCTTCGGATATGTTCGCCGGGAAAATGGGGGTGCTATGGTCGAATATCAAGCATTAAAAAATCATGTTACCCTGTGGGATGTGGCTGTTGAAAGGCAGATTATGGTAAAGGGGCCTGATGCAGAAAAATTTGTGGATTATGTAATTACAAGGGATGCAACTCAAATTAAACCAATGAGAGCCAAGTATGTAATTCTCTGCAACTCCCAGGGGGGAGTGTTGAATGATCCAGTGCTTCTCAGGATATCTAAAAATGAATTTTGGTTCTCACTGGCAGATTCTGATATTGGTATGTATTTGCAGGGAGTGAATCATGATAAAAGATTCAATGTAGTTATAGACGAAATTGATGTATGCCCTTTGCAGGTACAGGGACCAAAGTCATTTGCACTGATGAAGGACCTTGTTGGTGACAGTGTGGAGATTGAAAAAATTCCATTTTATGGTTTAGCAGAGACAGTGATTGCGGGTCATGATTGCGTCATTTCACAAACTGGTTTTTCCGGAGAAGCAGGTTTTGAAATCTATCTTCGAGATGCAACATTACATGCAGAAGATTTATGGTATGCTGTTCTGGAAGCAGGCAAAAAATATAATCTGATGGTGACAGCGCCTTCCCATTGTCGAAGAATTCAGGCGGGTATACTTTCTTGGGGACAGGATATGGACAGCCAGCACAATCCATTCCAATGCAATCTAGGCTATCAGGTGTCACTTTCCGGAAAAGGAGAATGGAACAAAAAGGCTGATTATATTGGCAAACAAGTTCTTGAGAAAATGCGTTCTGATCTTCTCTCAGGGAAAAAACCCTACAAACTGCAGCTGGTTGGCCTGGAAATGGGCGGAAGACCTGTTATTGATTTTGCACACGATTTCTGGCCGATATTCTCAACTGAGTCAAATGAACCCTGCGGATTTGTAACTTCTCCTTGGTACCATCCGGACAGGAAAAAAAATATAGCAATGGGATATGTGCCTTTTGAAGGAACTTTAAACAAACACGGATTACCTGTTGGTAACTACGGGCAGAAGTTTAGTGTACAACTTCCGGAACAATATGCTGAAGACTCCGGACAGCCTGTGGACGCAGAAGTGGTTCCCATGCCTTTCACAGCTTCAGAAAATCTTAATATTCGTGAAAAGATCAATTCATAATTAATGATTTGTCTGCAGGGGAGTTTCGCTTAGAATTTTTTCCAGTTCAACAGTCAATTTTTGAACATTTTTTTGATTGAAAACCATAGGTGGTTTTAATTTAATTACATTATGGCCAGGTCCCTCTGTGCTCAGGAGTATTCTTAAAGATTTCATCCTTTCTACAATATATTCAGCATGTAAAGGGGCAGGCTCTCTTGTCTCCGGATCAATAACTAATTCAATACCCAGAAAATAACCTTCTCCGCGAACATCTCCAATCAGTGGAAATGTTTTTTTAAGTTCCTCTAGGTTCTTTTTCAGCAGTCTTCCATTTTCAAGAGAATTTTGCATCAGTCCTTCCTTTTCCATTACATCCAGAACAGCCATGCCTACCGCGGATGAAACCTGACTTCCTCCAAATGTATTGAAGTATTCCATTCCATTGGCAAATGTTTTTGCAATCTCCCTTGTTGTAATTACTGCACCAAGGGGATGTCCATTACCTATTGGTTTGCCTAGAGTAACAATATCAGGTACAACGCCCTGCAGCTCGAATGCCCACATATGTTTCCCTGTACGTCCAAACCCCACTTGTATCTCATCAGCAATGCATAATCCTCCGTATTTTCTTACATGTTGATATGACTTTTGAAGAAAATCATCTGGAAGAGGCACATGACCTCCACATCCAAGAATTGATTCACAGATAAATGCCGCGGGTTTTCTTCCAAGTGCAGAAAGTTTTTCACAAATTTCATGGACCTTATCTGAATAAAGCTTACCTGCAGTTTCAGGATCCCTGTACATACCTCGGTAAACGTATGGCATTGGAATTTCATGCACCCATTCCGGAGGTCCTTTCCCGCCGGGACCGTTATGCTTGTAGGGACTGATATCAATATTTGCGCTTGTATTGCCGTGATAAGCTTCCTCAAGAACAATAACGTCCTTTTCTCCACTGAAAGTAAAGGCAAGCCGTAGGGCCAGTTCGTTGGCTTCACTGCCGGAACAAACCAGGAAACATGTGTTTAGAGGCTCCGGAAAAAGATCACAGAGACGTTCTGCGTATTCAATATTTATGTTATTAAGGAATCTTGTATTAGTGTTTAAAACATAGGATTGATCGCTCAGTGCCTTTGAAACGCTGGGATGTGAATGTCCTACATGGGCCACGTTGTTCACACAGTCCAGGTAAAATTGTCCCTTATGATCAATCAATGACTGCGCCTGACCCTGTACAATAATGAGCGGATTCTTGTAATTAAGACTCAGAGACGGTCCAAATACATTGCTGCGTCTTTTATAAAGTTCTTCGTATTTTATTTCTTTTGCAGTGCTTCTTTTGCCTAATCCAAGCATAATTCCCGGGTCGGGACAAATACTGGTCCAGACATTTTGCTGTGATGGCAATGCCACTCCCGGATAATTACCTTTCGAATCAAACAGGTCGAGGATGATCTGAAAATGCACATGGGGAATCCAGCCTCCATTTTCCTTTGAATTACCTGTCTCAGCCAGTGGCATTCCTCCCTTGACTAACTGCCCAATATTTAAATTCTTCAGACATGAACGCCCTAAATGTCCATATAGAGTGTAAAACAAAGGACCATCAGAAGGCTGGTGTTTCAGTATTACTGTAGGTCCATAGTCAAGATGACCTCGGTTGTCATTCAGGTGATGAACAACGCCATCGAATGGTGCATAAATGCAGGTACCTGCTTTTGCAAAGATATCAATCCCAAGGTGTATTGTTCTTTTCTCATCTCCTTCAAGCGAATTATGGCAGAATTGTTCTGCAGAATAAATTGAACGTACCTCAGAATATTTTCCCACTGCAGTCTGTGCTTTTTTTTCTTGAAGCAGTAAGTCCAGGTAATTTTGTTGTTCATCGACTGACATCCATTGTAATTTTGCTGACAAAGGACTGCCTGTACTTAGATCAAGTACTATAGTATTTTTTCTTGTAATTGAATCTTTCAGTAAACTGTGAAAATTTATCTCCGGTTTTTTTTGCCATTTCCTGAATTCATCTGCCTTTTTGCTTGGCTCATAATTACATGCACCCCTGAAAAGATGATGTACGTATCTGACATTATTATTCTGCAGATTTTCAAGTAGTTTACGCACAGGTTCCTGACTGATTCCCAAGTATTCATTATCAGGTTCTTTTTGCTGTTGAAATGCACCTAATGTAACGCTGAGACAAAGGCGTATTAGAATCATTGGATACAGAATTTCTACCTCTTTTTCTTCCAGCGGAAATTTCTTATGAAATCCGCTTATCAAATGAACCGCTGCCTCAAGAGGCTCGGCTTTATTCAGCATAGCATATGCGCAGGCTGCTGCAGGTTCTGCAGCAAGGTAGGAATGGGTCATGTCTCCAAAATCTATTAATCCCAGTGAAGGAGTTCCGTGCAGATTTGGAATTACAAGGACATTGTAATCATTGCAGTCATTATGAATCCAGCCGCGCCTCAGTCCTTGCTCCACAGGTGTCAATAAATCATTATATAAATCAAGGAAATGACTTACCAAGCTCCTCATTTTCCTGTCATCGATCCATTGAATATATTGCTGCAAAGTTTCTTTTGCATTATGCATTTCCCAAAGGTGCCTCCGTACTGGAGGCTGCATGGGAATTTCCTGAAGTGCTTTAGTGACGGTTCCGCACATTAAACCGAGTTCATGCAGGAATTCTTTTGTATGAGGTCTGTACTGAGCCATTGGGATGCCATCTACAAACTTAACCAGGCGTGTCCAGTGCGAACTGTTGCTTGTAGAACAGGTTCTTGAAAGTGACTCGCCGTTTATGTCAGGAATTACACTTGGAATCCTGCCATGATCAAATAATTTTGCCGTGCATTCTAGGGCTTGGTTTTGTGTTTCCAAATAATCGAGGGACTCAGATGCATTTGAAATCTTCAATACGTATAAGTTGCCAATTTTATCCTGAGCCAGGTAATTGCGGTCTCTTTCACCTGGAAGCTCTTTAACCGTACAGCAAAGATCATATTGTTCTTTCAGAAGAGGAATAATCTCATTTTCTGAAAATGCAGGACGTTCTGTTTCAGGCAATGATTCGTTTATTGTTGAAACTGTATTCAAATCAAATTTTTTTAGCAGGTTCAAAAAAATTTTGGATTAATTTAAAATATTGTATAAATTATGTTTAGAAACTGATATCAATCCTGTTCAGACTAAATGTTTATAGGATGAAGAAAATACTCTCATTAACCTTTCTGGCGTTTTTCGTAATTTTTATTGCGTCATGTGCTTCGGAAAGTGAATATATAGCAAATTTGCCGAAAATTGACGGGTTTGAAGTAAAAAAAATTTATAGATTAAATAGAAATTTACTGGCTGCATACATGGACTCATCAGGGAACCGTTTGGTTTTCAAGTTAAATGAAAGTAGTGCAACATGGAAAAGAATTTTGTTCAAAACAAAAGTATCTCTATAACAGGATGACATCATTTCAGGGTTTAATCAGTCAGTTTATAATACCTTCCCAATTGCATTTCAGCTATTCCCACAAA
>JAKUUF010000023.1 GCA_022448705.1 SAR324 cluster bacterium
CGAATCCGCAAACTGCCAAAGTAGAAGTAAGAGTTGTTCCCGGGCCTGCAGAACAACCACCTGCAAATGCACAAATTTCAGAAGAGGAAATCCAGCTACTGCTGGATGTTGAAAATGAACAGAAAGAACTTATTCTACTTTTTGAGCGAGTTTCTGCAGATCTGAAAGATACCAAAATATCAAAACAAATTCTGGATCAGCTTTTATTGGGGAGGTCCATATTGAGTGATTTTGGCAAGAGTTTTTTAAACCACAAACTTTTCAGAAAGTCAGGCGGATTTTTGAGCTATATGCGTAAAAAAACAAAAACCTATTTGAGTGATGGGAAACTGATTATTAATCCTGTAGGAATCAAGAAAAAAGATATAGATATTTTCCGGAAAGAAATGACAAGCTGGCTCCTGGCTCGAAAAGACACAGAAATAGAGGCTGTTGCAAGATTTTTGAGTTTTTTCTTTGCAGAAACACTGTATGACATTCCCATGACTATGCTGGCCTCTCGTATGACTCCTGAACTGGAGGAAATCGATTACAGTAGTCCTGTACTGTTGAAAAACGTTCTTACCACCGCAAGCCGTGATTCCAACGGAGAAATGAATGAAAAAGATCCCGCCAGTATTGAAAAATATACAATGTCACAACAATTCTTTTTTCGCAGAGGTCCACAAATTACCGGAAAAGCCATTGTATTTTTTAAAGCTTACCTGAGCTACACCGATATTTAACAATTCTTAAAATCACAGGCAGAGCAGACCCCACCCTTTCAGCCTGGTTCCGTAATAGAGGGGAACTCAAAGATTCGATCATAATTAAAATGTTACAAATAAATGGAAATACGAATTCTCAGCTCAGATGATGTCCGTAAGGCCCTTCCGATGAAGGAAGCAATTTCCGGGATGAAGCGAGCATTCAGCCGCTTATCTTCCGGACAGGTGGAAATGCCTCTCCGCAGCCGCGTGCCGGTTACTGACCAGGATGGTGTGCTTCTTACTATGCCTGCTGCACTTCCGGAAGACGGGGAACTGGCAGTAAAGCTTGTAACTGTTTTTGGTAAAAATCCCGGTCGAGGATTCCCTCTGATTCATGCAGCAGTAATTGCACTGGATATTAAAAATGGACGAATCAAGGCACTGATGGATGGAGAAGTTTTGACAACTGTTCGTACCGGAGCGGCGGTTGGTGCGGCTACAGATATACTTGCCCTGGAGGATGCATCCACAGTTGGAATAATTGGCAGCAGCAAGCTAGCACAATCTCAACTGGAAGCAGTTTGTACTGTACGCAGTATTGAACAAGTCCGTGTTTTCAGTCCTAATCCAGAACATGCCCAGAAATGTGCAGAGGAAATGTCCGGAAAAGGTCCTGTACCTGATAATGTTCGGGCAGTCCCATCTTCAAAAAAAGCTATTAACAATGCGGACATTGTCTGCACAGCCACAACTTCCACTACACCTGTAATAGCCTTTGAAAACCTTAAACAGGGTGTTCATATAAATGCAGTAGGTGCATTTAAACCAGAAATGCAGGAAATTGATGCAGAGACCATTGTGAATGCACTTGTTGTTGCAGACTCGCGTGAGTCTGTCCTTGCAGAAGCAGGTGATTTAGTAATTCCCATCAATCAGGGTTTAATCACACAGGACCATGTTCATGCTGAAATTGGAGAACTGAACAACAGGACAAAAACTGGTAGGACTTCTGCTGAGCAAATTACATTATTTAAGTCATGTGGTGTTGCTGTGCAGGATGCCGTTTCCGCCAGTATTGTCCTCAAAAACGCTGAAAGCGAAAACCTCGGTACTCTAGCCCATATTTAGTCATGACTGGCCCTCCAAAAACAGCCTCCGCAGTAATTATCGGCGGAGGAGTTATGGGAGCAAGTACAGCTTATCATTTGGCAAGCCGTGGTCTTAAAGATGTTTTACTGATTGAACGGGAGCCCTTCTTCGGCACTGGGGCAACAGGCCGTTGCGCAGGAGGGATTCGTTATCAATTTAACACTGGTGTAAATATTCGGCTTTCAAATGCAAGCCTTCCCATGATTGACGCATTTGAAGAAGAAACCGGGCAGTCGGCTCTGGTTCATAAATGCGGATACATTTTTGTATTAACTTGTGAAAAAGATGTGGAAGTATTTCAAAAATCTGTTGAACTTCAGCATTCTTTAGGTGTCAATACAGAATGGCTTGACGGAGATGAAATTCAAAGAATAGCAGATCCTTGCCTGTTCCCGGATGCCCTGGCAGGAACTTTTAATGCTGATGAAGGTTTGGCTGACCCGAACAGCATTGTGATGGGCTATATCAATACAGCACAAAAACAAGGAGTTACCTGTATTACAGATTGCTGCGCAACTGAAATTGTTCTCAAAAGTAACAAAATAAGCAAAGTTAAAACCAGTTCAGGAGAAATTCATACCGAGTGTGTCGTGAATACCTGTGGCCCCTGGAGTGCTGCCTTAGGAAAAACAATTGGCCTTGAGATACCTGTTTCTCCGCTCCGGCGGCAGTGGTTTGTTACGGATTCACTCCCGGCACTGCCTGCTGAATTCCCTTTTGTGATAGATTTTTCACAAAGCCTTTATTTTCATCGTGAGGGTTCTGGACTGTTAAGCGGCATGTCTAACCCCAGAGAAATAATTGGAGAAGATCAAAGTATCGACCCGGAATGGGAACTTGAACACATAGAAGCTGCTGTGAAACGCATGCCCATGCTGGAAAATACTGGAATTCGGACAAGACAGGCAGGACTATATGAGATGACTCCTGATGCTCATCCCATTATAGGTTCCACACCGGTGGATGGTTTTTATCTGCTCACAGGATTTTCAGGTCATGGATTTATGCAGGGACCTGTTTGCGGAAAGCTGATGGCTGAAATTCTGATTGACGGAGATGCTTCCACAGTTGATATCAGCATGCTGGATTATAACAGATTTTCAGAAAACCGCCTAATTACAGAATATAACGTTGTTTGAGTTCAGGTTCTGGATTGCATCACAACGTGTATTGGCTTAGGATGAAAGAAAATATGATTCAGATGTTTTTGTAATCATTCAAAAAATTTAATGGAGATTATTTATGCTGTCAGAAAACACAGTAAAAAAAATTTTGGAGCACGGACTGAAGCAGGGAGCAGACTTTACTGAAGTATTTGTTGAAGATACCGTTTCATCCTCAATCAATCTGCTAGACCAGAAAATTGACGAAATCAATTCTTCAAATTCGTTTGGAATTGGAGTGCGCCTGCTTTATGGGAACGAAGCATACTACGGTTACAGCAGTGATACGGAAGAAGGGAACCTATTGAAACTTACGGAAAACCTCGGACAATCCGGGATGGATGGTCAGTCTGGGGGCATTCAACCGCTCGAAAATCAATCAGTGGAAGACATACATCATGTAGCAATAAATCCGGACACTGTTAGCAAGTCTGAACGCGCTGAACTGTTGCGAAACCTTGATAAAATAACCCGCAGTCATGGTCAGGATATCTGCCAGGTAAACGCAAACATGGCTGAAAAAAAACGTTCTGTACTAATCGCAAACAGTGAAGGGTTATGGTCCGAAGATACTCGCAGCTATTCAAGAATGAGGCTATCAGCAGTTGCTGAGAAAGGTGACGGTCCGCAATCAGCCGCAGAGAGCCCAGGTGTTTTGGGAGGTTATGAATTTTTTAAGAATCTGGATCTTGAGGAACTTGCTGAAAATGCTGCACAGTCAGCTCTGCGCATGGCAAGTGCAGGATACATAAATGGAGGGATATTGCCTGTGGTTCTGGGAAACGGATTTGGGGGCGTCATTTTTCACGAAGCATGTGGACATCCACTTGAAACAGAAGCAATACGTAAAAATGCTTCTCCTTTTTGTGACAAAATAGGAATGGAAGTCGGTCAGCCTATTCTTACAGCTATAGACGATGGAACAATCCCAAAAAAATGGGGCTCATGCAATGTTGATGATGAGGGTACACCTACACAGAAAACTGTGCTTATTGAAAATGGCATATTGAAAAATTATCTCAGCGACCGCATCGGTGCAGGTCAAGTAGGAATACCACGCAGCGGTTCAGCTCGTCGCGAGTCTTATAAATTTGCTCCTGTTTCCAGAATGCGGAACACCTTCATTGCTCCCGGGCCTGACTCTGTAGACGAAATGATACAATCCATAGATTTTGGCCTTTATGCAAAAAAAATGGGCGGAGGCTCAGTCAATCCCGGCACAGGTGAATTCAACTTTGCTGTACAGGAAGGATATGCCATTCGCAAAGGAAAAATAGCAGAACCTGTTCGGGGTGCAACTCTTATTGGTAAAGGTTTCGAAGTCCTTCCGCAAATATCGATGATTGCCGACGATTTGGATCTTGCTGCAGGAATGTGTGGTGCAGCAAGCGGTTGGGTTCCGACCACGGTGGGGCAGCCAACCTTAAAAATCGACTCTATACTGGTTGGAGGACGATAATCCGATTTTTTACTTTCCATTTACAACTTCAAACCTTCAGGAAACTTTGAATGAGATTTTTCGATCATGCATTGGAAACAATGCCACCTAAGGCAATTAAAGAGCTTCAGATTGAAAAATTACGCTCAATGTTCAAAAAAATTTACGGGCATAACAGATTCTACACTGATAAATTTGACACGGCTGGAATAGATCATAAGGCAATTCAAAATGTCAATGATATGGCCCAGATACCCCTGACGAATAAAGAAGAGTTGATAAAGGCACAACAGGACAACCCTCCGTTTGGCTCCAATGCAACTTTCCCCGAATCCGCCTACTCACGTTTTCATCAGACATCCGGAACAACAGGCAAACCATTACGTGTATTAGACACTCCAGAGAGCTGGGAATGGTGGGGACGATGCTGGGGATTCGTTCTTACCGGAGCTGGACTTACTGAAAATGACCGCTTGTTTGTACCGTTCTCTTTCGGTCCATTCATTGGTTTTTGGGCTGCACTGGAAGGAGCAAGGATAATTAACACCATGATGATTCCCGGGGGAGGACGGGATTCCCTTGAACGGTTGCATTTGATGAAGGAACTTGGAGTGACAGCAATCTGCTGTACTCCCACTTATGCATTGCGGCTTGCAGAAGTAGCCTGGGAAGCCGAATTTGATTTGAATGAGATTCCCTTGCGAATCTCTATACTCTCCGGAGAGCCAGGAGCAAATGTTCCTGCCACAAAATCCAGGGTTGAATCAGTATGGAATGTTAAATCTTATGACCATGCAGGAGCCTCAGAGGTAGGGGCTCACAGTTTTGAGTGTGAAATTCAACCAAACGGAACGCATGTTAATGAAAGTGAGTTCATTGTTGAAGTGCTGAATCCGGATACGTTAGAGCCAGTTTCTGAAGGAGAACAGGGAGAATTAATTATCACAAATTTGGGACGAATCGGCTTCCCGGTTATACGTTACCGTACAGGAGACCTGGTAAGACTTAACCATGAACCCTGCAAATGCGGACGAACTTTCCCCCGTTTTGAAGGTGGTGTGCTGGGGAGAGTTGATGATATGGTAGTCGTTCGTGGGATTAATGTCTTTCCAAGTGCGATTGAAAATTTGGTTCGGCGGTCTGATGAGGTAGAAGAATTTCGCATCACCGTTTCAACAGTAAAGCAAATGGGGCATCTTTCAATTGAACTTGACTTGAAAAAAGATACAAACCCTGAAAATGCAAAAAACGATGTTTACCAGCAAATCCGTAATGAACTCGGTTTGAGCTCAGAAATAAAAGTGGTACCTCATGGCAGTCTTCCGCGCTTTGAAATGAAAGCCAGAAGATTACATGTAAATAACTAAGCTATTCCCGAAATCAATATTCGATATTTTTTATAAATGAATACCAGTTTGTTTCTGAATTCAAGAAGTTCCACCTGTTTTTTTATTTGATCAAGTATTTCCTCAAGATAAAACAAGCTCAGTTGTGACTGTAAATTAAATATAAGAACCCATTAAATGAAACAGCTTTTGACCCTCAAAATTAATGACGAGAAACACGAATTCTGGGTTTCAATTCACAAAACTCTGCTGGAAGTTCTGCGTGAAGATTTGCACCTCACGGGAACAAAACATGGCTGTGAACTTGGAGAATGTGGTGCTTGTACAGTGCTGATTAATGGAGAGCCGATTCTGTCGTGTCTGATTCTGCCAATAGAAGTTCAAGGGAAGGAGATTATGACAATTGAAGGTTTGGCTCATTCAGAAAAACATGGAACAGATTGTAAACCACATCCATTGCAAACTGCTTTTGCCCAGCAGGGAGCTTCACAGTGTGGATATTGTTCTCCGGGGATGCTGATGACAGCAAAGGCTCTGCTTGACAAATATTCAAATCCTGACAGGGAAAGAATCAGGGAGGCAATTTCAGGAAATATATGCCGATGTACCGGCTACGCAAAAATTATTGAGGCAGTGGAACAAGCTGCTAAATCAAATACAAAATTACCTCAACACACATAATTTCCAAATACATCAGTGAGAAATAATATGCGTAATATTAAGAGAATCACTGCCGTGGCTATCATTTTAATGCTTTCTTCATGCTCAATAAGCACATTTGGAAAATTTCAGGCTGACGAAGGCGTCCCCTCCTTCATCCAGGTTGGGGAAACTACAAGAACAGAAGTTTTAGAAACTTTGGGAGAACCTCTTGTTCACCGCATAGTAGCGGGCAGAGAAACGCTTATTTACAATCATGAACGAGGTGATTACTTTTTTCTCTATGGTACTTATGAAGGGAATGAGCTGGTTCTTCGTCTGAAAAATCAAATTGTAATAGAAACAAAAATAGAAAAAACAGGAAGCGGATGGGGCTTCTTTGCTCCTGCAACTTCAAACAATCCGGGAACAAGAAGAAGTGCGAGATAAGAGCATGTTCAAATCTGTTCTTTTTTTGTGGTTAATCTGTATTTTTATTGTTGTGTTTTCTTCAGGATGCGCCAAATCCAGTACAGGGAAAGTTGACTTATCCAGTCGAACAGTCCCGGGATTCCTCAGGTCAGGAACCACAACCATAGAGGATGTTCTCGAAAATATCGGAGAACCTTTTGGTTATCGAGAGCAAGGGAATCGCTCGGCAATGATTTACCTCAGTTATCAGGAGGAATATTTCAATTTATTATTCACTCAAATACGAATGGAAGAATCTCATCGTCTGGATCTGGTATTTAATAAAAATATTTTAGAAAAAGCAGAAATTAAAAAAGAAGGGTGGGGCTTCGGAGCAAATATCGATCCTCAACTAATTCAGTTGCTGGCTCAATAATTCATGCATCCCTGAAAAGTACCCATAAACTTCAAACTACATATGAGCAAAAATAGTAAATTTGATTGGATTGGAAAATCGTGGACACAGGTAGGCGGACTTGCAAAAGCCAAAGGTGAAACGGTTTATGCAGATGATCTTTTTCTGCCCAGGATGCTTTATGCCAAAATGCTGGGCAGTCCACACGCTCATGCACTGATCAAAAACATTGATGTAAGCCGTGCCTTGGAAATGCCCGGAGTGATTGCGGCCATAACTGGAAAGGATTTACCAATTCCATACGGAATTTTACCGGTCACTCAGGATGAAACAGCATTATGTGTAGACAAAGTCCGAATGGTTGGTGATCCTGTGGCGGCAGTTGCAGCCATTGACGAAGAAACTGCGGAAGCAGCATTGGAAGAAATTGAAGTGGAGTATGAACCTTTGCCATCCATCATCTCTATTGAAGATGCACTGGCAGAGGAAAAAGTTCAAATTCACCAATATGCTGCACAGGGTAATGTGCATAAGAAAGTTTCTCTGGAATTTGGTGACACCGAATCTGGTTTCAGCAAGGCAGATCATATCAGGCAGGAGCTATTCTATTACGAGGGCAGTACACATCTGCCCTTAGAACAGCACGCGGCAGTAGCACAAATGGGTGCAAATAATCGGCTGACTCTGTGGTCTTCAACCCAAACACCACATTATGTACATCGAACATTGTCAAAAGTTCTGGAAATGCCAGCCAGCCAAATAAGGGTGATTGCCACTCCTGTAGGCGGCGGATTTGGAGGGAAAACAGATCCTTTTCAGCATGAAATAGTCGCTTGTAAACTGGCTATGTTAACTGGACGTCCGGTTAAACTGACGCTGACTCGTGAAGAAGTATTTTATACACACAGAGGCAGACATCCGGTGTTAATGTGGGTTAAGGCTGGAATCAAATCAGACGGTTTGATCACTGCTTTACATTTTCGTAATTTTCTTGATGGAGGAGCTTATGGAAGTTATGGAGTAGCCAGCACTTTTTACACAGGAGCCCTGCAGACCGTAACTTATCCAATCGGAAATTACAAATTTGAGGCAATGCGGGTATTCACCAACAAGGCTCCATGTGGACCGAAACGTGGTCATGGAACACCTCAGCCCCGTTTTGCAATGGAAGTTCTGCTTGACAAATTCGCAGAAGATTTAGGAGTTGATCCGGCAGAACTGAGACTCAGGCATCTTGTACCTGGCAACAGCAGGACAGTAAATCACCTTACCGTGACTACAAACGGTCTGGGAGAATGTATCCGGAAAGCTGCTCAAGTATCCGAATTTAATAAAAAGAGAAGAAAATCCCCTCAGGGGAAGGGTGTGGGGTTGGCCTGCAGCGCTTACTTGAGCGGGGCGGGACTGCCTATTTACTGGAACAAGATGCCCCACTCCGGAGTACAAATTAAAATTGACCGCGGTGGAGGAGTAACAGTTTTTTGCGGAAGTGTTGACATAGGACAGGGTTCAGACTCCATTCTTGCCGGAATTGTTGCAGAGGAACTGGGAATTCATATTCAAAATATAATAATAGTTACAGCTGATACTGATCTGACACCTGTTGATCTGGGCAGTTATTCCAGTCGTGTTACTTTGATGACAGGAAATGCTGCAATTGCTGCAGTTAAACCATTACGTGAACAAATACTTTCAGCAGCCTCCGATGTTTTAAAGATAGAGGTGGAAGACTTGACTATCAAAAATGAAAAAATTTTGTTGAAGAACGGCTCACGTGAGCTGGCAGCATTTGTCGAAGCTGTCCAATGGGCAGAATCAAAATTTGGAACACTTGGCTCAGTTGGAAGCTATACTCCTCCAAGACATGGAGGGGATTATAAGGGGGCTGGAGTTGGCCCTTCACCAAATTACAGCTATTCTGCCTGTGTAGCAGAGGTCAATTGTGATTCAGAGAGTGGATATTACAGTGTTGAAAAGATTTGGATTGCACATGATATTGGACAGGCAATCAATGAAAAATTAGTTATTGGGCAGGTGGAAGGAAGTGTATATATGGGACTTGGCGAAGCAATGATGGAGGAGCAGGTTTATCGTCCGGGGAAAAGCGATATTGGTGGACTGCACAAAAATCCTTCAATGTTAGATTACAAAAGTCCAACTTCGTTAGACATGCCTGAAATTGAAACTATTCTGGTAGAAACAAATGATCCTGAAGGTCCTTATGGAGCAAAGGAGGCTGGCCAGGGACCGCTGCTGCCGGTCATGCCGGCCATCGCAAATGCCATTTACAATGCAGTCGGCGTGAGAGTGGATGAGGTCCCAATAACACCGGACAAAATTTATAAAGGGCTTCAGAATATAAAATCTGAAAAAAAACAAAAAAATTGGTTGCCTGGCAGAATTGGACCCACAACATTCCCAAATGTAGAGTTTCCTGAACCAATTCATGTTGATCCTCCATGCTGAAAACAGATGTTTAAAGAATGTCCATAAATTGTCAGAAAGTTTTGTCAAAAAATCATTTACTTGCAGAAAAACTACTACAAAAAAATTTTAAAGTTTTCCTAAAAATTTCATAACAAGATTTCAATTGAATTCTTTCAACGTTTGCAGATAAATCAATGTTACGCTTACCCCCCTTTGAATACTACACGCCGCAAAACATTACAGAAGCAGTATCACTGAAAGCCAGGTTTGGGGAAGATGCAATGTACTCTGCTGGAGGGACAGATCTATATCCAAATATGAAGCGCAAACAGTGCACACCAAACACCTTGATTGGATTAAATGAATTGAAAGAACTCAGTTTGATCAATATTGATGATGATGGAATTTCCCTAGGTTCTGGAATTTCTCTTAATGAGGTGGCAAATCATCCGGAAATTCAGAAACTTTATCCTGCGCTGTCAAAAGCGGCATCATTAGTTTCAGCTCCTCAGTTAAGAAATATGGGTACAATAGGCGGGAATTTATGTCTGGATACACGCTGCACTTACTACAATCAAACATACCCATGGAGAAAAGCGTTAGGTTTTTGCCTGAAAAAAGATGGCGATATTTGCTGGGTAGCAAGGAGCAGCCCTGTCTGCCTGGCGATTTCTTCATCTGACTGTGCGCCTGTCGCAGTTGCTTTGAATGCGGAATTTCATCTGACTGGCGAGAATGGTCAAAGAATTACCGCTGCTGAAGAATTTTATCTGAATGACGGAATCAGCTTTCTAAATAAGACCCATGATGAGCTGCTGGTGTCGATACGCATACCTTCTCACGAAGGATGGCTTATGGGCTACAAAAAATTACGAAGACGAGATTCAATTGATTTCCCAGTCCTGTCAGTTGCAACAGCCTTACACCTGGACAAGGCAGGAGTTTGCAAAAATGCACGAATCGTCCTGGGGGCAGTTGCCTCATGTCCTCAAAGGGCATTGCAAGCAGAAACATTGCTGAAAGGAGAAAAACCCAATGCAGAACTGATAGAAACATCTGCAATTGCTGCAGCTAAATTAGCAAAGCCGATGGACAACACTGATATGACTTTGGGTTACAGGAAAAAAATGGCAGCCAACTTTGTTAAAGAAGCAATTAATGAGGCGCTTGGACAATAAGCATTAATCGTTTTAGGAGGTAGAAACACAACTGATGTGGAAAGTGTAAGTGTCCTCAGCTTAATTGATCAGTCTAGTAGATCCAGCGCATCCAACGGCTTTTTTATTATTGCTTGCGCTCCATTATCTTTCAGCTCTTTTTCAGTACGAAAACCCCATAGTACTCCTACAGGGTAGCATCCTGCAGCGACAGCAGTTTTCATATCAGTAGCTGTATCACCTAAATAAAGAAAATCTTCAGATGAAACTCGCAGCTGCTGGCAAATTTCCAGCATGCCGGCAGGGTCAGGTTTTTTAGGCACACCCTCACGCTGTCCCAGTATCACATCAAAATTCCAGTTCTGCAAAAGATGATCAACAGTAAGAACAGTAAATTCCTGAGGCTTGTTGGAGAGAACTGCCAGTTTGAGCTTACGTTTTGTAAGTGCATTCAGCAGTTCAGGTATACCCTGGTACGGAACTGTATGCCTGTTCCAGCACTCACGGTATATAGTTTCAAAATCTTTTCTGCATTCTTCAATCAGAGTTTCATTCCGAGCTTCTTCGGGCAGGACACGTGTCATCAGCATTTTCGCTCCATCACCTACAAAGTAGCGAAACGCATCCACGTGGTGTATTGGGTATCCTCGTTCAGAGAGGATTTTGTTAGTGCAGTATGCTAAGTCATCTAAAGTATCCAGCAATGTGCCATCTAAATCAAAGCATACTGCCTTAAATCTCATGTAGTGAACGTTTCAAATTTTATTGTTCAATTCATCACGCCAAACTTTAGAGGGATGAAAAGTTACAACTCTTCGTGCGGAAATAACATAATCCCTTTTTGATTTAGGATCCCTGCCTGGCCGGGATTTTTTATCACGCAACTCAAATTTTCCTAAACCTGTGATGAGAACATCTTCACCTTTCTCTAATTTTTCCTTAATCAATTCCAACATATCATTGACCAATTTTTCAGCCTCGCCGAATTGGAGGTCAGTCCCCAGCTGGATTGCCCGCACGATGTCTACTTTTACCATTCGATCCTCCGAAATTTGTCAAATTTTACAGATATTATAATTTTTAAAATTTTTTAACTCAAATCACCTGCAAGCTTGCTCTAACAAAACTCTCTTAACTATTGGCTGATACTTAAATTTGCAAAGGCTGAGCAAACAAGTGAGAGATACTATATCTATGGAAAACGTCTTCTACAATACTTTTTTTAAAAAATCTCAATTAAATCAATTTAAAATAAAAAAATGTGGTTCAAAAAGACTGAATCCAGCTTTAAACAGCTTGTGTTTGAGTTTCTTGAAAAGTTTCAATAAGATGGACATTGGCTGTATTATATCTTTATATTTAAGAAGCTCAATTCATACTGAAAACATCCAGAGGAGCATTAAAAATATGTTTTTCAGACGATACAGAGCTCTTCTAATTCTGGGAATAGTTTTCGCTATCCTGATAGTGCTCATGTTTTTTTTCCAGCAAATTAAGCGTGATGAGCTGAATAATCAATTGACAAAGGTTGAGCTTCAAAATGTAAGGATAGGAGCAGGTATATCTAATGGAGTTCTCGGAACAGCAATTTTTGGGGAGATTTATAATAAGGGAGATAAAATCATAAGTATTGCCGAGATGAATGTCGAATTTATAAACGAGGACGGTGAAGTTGCAAAAGTACACAAATTTTTCCCGGTCAATAAATTTTCTTTTAGGGAATCTCTTCCTTTAAAACCTGGACAGTCTAAAGAATTCGGATTCCCAATCGATGATATCGTACCCGAAGACTGGGACGGTACATTCACAGCCAGATTGACAGAACTGATATTCAAATAAAAACATAACACATGTCCACTCCTCTTTGGCAGCCAAGTTCAGAAGAAAAGGAAAATACTCTTCTTACTCAATTCTCTAAGAAAATTCAGGCAAAGTATGATCTGCCTGATTCTGAATATTCAACTCTACACCAATGGTCAATTGATTACCCGGAACTTTTCTGGGAGGAAGTTTGGAACGATAGTAAAGTTCTAGCTTCTAAATCATGGAACAAGGTTATGGGTAAGGATTTGTTCAATGTCAGAAATGATTCGGAGAGGTCCGGCTGGTTTGAAGGCGCCCGGCTGAATTATGCAGAAAATCTTTTACTTAGAAATAACGATGAGAACGTGGCTCTGAGTTTTGTTGCAGAAAATGGCACAAAACATTCCATGAGTTATGCAGAACTAAGAGCTGCGGTTTCCCAATGTGCTTCAGGAATGAAGGACATGGGCGTTTCTGAAATGGACAGGGTAGCAGCAGTGATCCCCAATTGTCCTGAAGCAGTAATCGGTTTGCTCGCTGCATCAAGTATTGGTGCAATCTGGTCTTCCTGTTCTCCTGATTTTGGTATTAAAGGCATTAACGACAGGCTTGGGCAAATTTCCCCTAAAATTTTAATCACTGTGAATGCATATCATTACAACGGGAAGGAGCATGACTGCCTGGCAAAAATACGTGAAGTAGCAAAACTTATTCCTTCGATTGAGGCGGTATACGTAGTACCTTTTACTGAAACAGAAATAGAATTTCAGGGCAACGAAAAGCCATGGACAGAATTGCTGGATTATTCAATCAACACAACAATTTTTGCTCAGCTTCCTTTTGATCACCCACTATACATTCTTTATTCATCAGGTACTACAGGATTGCCCAAATCTATAGTTCATGGTGCAGGAGGATGTTTGCTCAAGCATCTCACAGAACACCGATATCATTCTGATATAAATCCTGGTGACCGTGTATTTTACTTCACAACATGCGGATGGATGATGTGGAACTGGCTGGTGAGTTCGCTTGCTTCTGGAGCAACTATTATTTTGTATGACGGGGCACCCACTTTCCCAGACACAGGAAGAATGTGGGAACTGATTGATGATCAGCAAATTACACATTTTGGGACCAGTCCAAAGTTTCTTGGCGCAGTAAACAAGGCCGGATATTCTCCCAGGAAAAACAATCAGCTAAATTCATTAAAAGCAATTCTGTCAACAGGATCACCTCTTCCGGGTAATTTATTTTCATGGATTTATGAGGAAGTTGCATATGTCCCGGTTATGTCAATTGCAGGCGGCACTGACCTTGCCGGTTGCTTTATGGGCGGGAATCCTAATTTGCCGGTATACTCCGAGGAATTGCAGTGCAAAAGCCTCGGAATGAACACACTTGCATATGATGCTGCAGGAAAATCAGTAGAGTGTGAAAAAGGTGAGTTAGTCTGTGCAACTCCATTTCCATCCATGCCTATATATTTCTGGAAAGATTATGACGGAGAAAAATACCATGATGCATATTTTGAAAAATTTCCTGGTGTTTGGACTCATGGAGATTTTATAGAAATTACTGAACGTGGAGGGGTAATTGTATATGGCAGAAGCGACACTGTTCTTAATCCTGGTGGAGTAAGAATCGGTACTTCAGAAATATATCGGCCAGTAGAAGAAATGAGTGAGATTGTAGACAGTATAGTAGTTGCCCAATCATGGGAAAATGATGTAAGGATTGTCTTGTTTGTGGTTTTAATAAAAGGGCTAATACTTGATGATGAGCTGATCTCAAAAATAAAAGCTACTATTCGCAGCGATGCAACAACTCGTCATATCCCTTCGCGAATTCTGGAAATTCAGGATGTTCCACGTACTATAAGCGGTAAAAAAGTAGAAAAGGCGGTTCTGCAGACCATCAAAGGCGAGAGTGTTGAAAATATTTCAGCACTTGCAAATCCTGAAAGTCTTTCAATTTTTGCTGATCTTCGTGAAGAGCTGAAAAAGTAGTTTTATCCAGTTTCATACTAATTTAACTCCGTGATACTTCAAAAATACGATTTCTTATTTGCAGGTAGAAATCCTGAAACGGCAAGTCAGGAAAATCAGACCACTGCATGAGTTCAAGTACATACTTTTTCAGCACGTTACGCGATAATCCGCGCTCCTCCCATCCGGCATGAACTAGAACTATATCAGAAGGCAATGGCTTACCATCTATATTTTGACGCATAAGGAATTTCAGTGCACTTTCAGGGTATTGCAGAACAAATTTTTCCATCGAAGGCACCCTGATAATGTCACTCCCAAACACCACATCTGTGTCATCTGAGCCAGATTGTTGCATACTGTGGACTTTATCTACATCAAATTCAATATCCTCTTCATTTTCAAATTCTGCATCATATTGTACTGAAATATTCGAATCAGTTTTTTTTATTAAATTCTTATCTTCCTCATTGAGTATCTTTTGGTTTACATCTTTGGTTCCACTGCTGTAATCCACTAGCAGAGATTCGCTGGATTTTCCCTCTGTTGTTATTAATTTTTCAACTGTTTCGCCACGTAACTTTGCAATATGGCCTAAAAAGCTTTTTACTAAAACACGCCCTTCCAAACGTTCACGGATTTGTTTTCTAAACTGTATCAGATCATCAATACTGAAGTGTTTTTTATTATAATTTTGTTCTTTTTCCAGTTTCTGATTTGGGTTTTCTCCACCTAGAACAAGAATGTAATATGCTTCAATATACAAAAGCAAATCACTTAAAGGATGCCCTATTGGTTGCCGTAAGCCCTGGGAAATATTATAAAGAATATTGTAATGATGGTGCGTTCCTTTAGCCAGTTGGTCAAAGGCTTTTTTGATTCTTTGACAAAGTTTTATTTCAAGCGTCTCCTCAGACCATTCAAATCGTTCAAGATAATTCACAAATTCATTAAGGCGTTCGCTGGAGACAAGTTTAAGTAGAACCTGATTTTCTTGGTCAAAAAAGTTTTTAATTACATCACCACCTGCTTCTATCTCATTTGCAGTGGAATCTTCAAAAACAAATCCTGATATTAATAGTTGATCGCACAGTTTGAAGAGCAATGATTGCTGATCAGTGAGTAAAGAATCAAAACCAGCTCTTTTATCCTTTTGAATGGTATTACGTTGCATCTGACCATCGATTTATGTCATCAAAACCAATATGAAAAATTAGATTTCTAAATTTAATTTGAGCATTTACAACTGAAAATTTAATGCAAAAAATTTCTTTAATCAGGCAATTTATCTGAGCAAGTGGAGCCGAGAAGGCAATATAATTGCGTTGTGATTAATCAGGATTTTTTCTAAGGTTATCAATAAAGGCTCAAGACTGAAATTTTTTCTTGAATTTATACTCAGCATTAATTTCAGGAACTTTCAAATAATATCACAACAGCATCATCCTGTAATTTGTTTAATTAAATCTTTCGCTCTAATATTATGATCAACCTTACTGATTTAGCCATTAATTTCGGTAATAAATCACTATTTGAAAATTCGTCTCTTACAATCGATCCCGGTAAATGCTACGGGATAGTTGGTGCAAACGGTACAGGAAAATCAACACTTTTGCGACTGATTTCCGGTGATGAAAAACCTGTTTCCGGAACAATTTCAGTTCCAGCAAAGATAAACATTGGAGTTCTCCGTCAAAATCATTTCCAGTTTGAAAATATCACTGTTACTGAAGTTGTTTTGCTTGGTAAGCCTAAGTGGTGTGCTGCGATACGTGAAAAAGATAAAATCCTTCAATCTGAAAAGTTTGAAGGCG
>JAKUUF010000024.1 GCA_022448705.1 SAR324 cluster bacterium
TCAATTGTGAACTGCATTGACTCAGTAATTTTGTCAGCATACATGATGACACATCCATTCACGTTACGGGATGCTCTTCCACAAGTTTGAATTAGTGAGCGTACAGAACGCAAAAATCCTTCTTTGTCCGCATCAAAAATCCCAACTAAAGAAACTTCAGGCAAATCCAGACCTTCCCTGAGGAGGTTAATTCCAACTAAAACGTCAAACTCTCCCGCTCGAAGATCATGCAAAATTTTGCTTCTCTCAACAACGTCCACATCAGAATGCATGTATCTTACTCTGACATTTAAATCTTCATAATATTCGGTCAGGTCTTCTGCCATGCGTTTTGTGAGAGTGGTTATGAGAACCCGTTCATGACGCTTTGCTCTCAAACGGATTTCATGCAGCATGTCGTCTACCTGTCCCAGCACCGGACGAATTTCAATTTTCGGCTCTAGCAAACCTGTTGGGCGTACCACAAGTTCCGCCATCTTGCCTTTTGTCAAATCCAGTTCATAATCTCCTGGAGTTGCTGAAACATAAATCATCTGCTGCGGGAATTTTTCAAATTCCGGAAACTGAAGGGGGCGGTTATCCACTGCGGAGGGCAAACGAAAACCATGTTCAACAAGAGTAGATTTTCTTGAGTAATCGCCTTTAAACATTGCCCGGAGCTGGGGAAGTGTCATGTGACTTTCGTCAATAAATATCAGTGAATCATCCGGAAAATAATTCAGCAAAGTTGCCGGCGGAGTGCCTTCCTCCCTGCGATCAATGATTCGGCTGTAATTTTCAATTCCGGAACATGATCCGGTTTGTTCTATCATTTCAATATCATATTCAGTTCGCTGAGTGAGTCTCTGCGCTTCCAGAATTTTATTCTGTGCGTGAAGATCCTCGAGACGTTCCCGGAGTTCTTCACGAATCAATTTCAAAGTTTCCGGTACGTGCTCAGCTGGGGCAGCATAGTGAGAGGCAGGATAAATTACAAAATGCTGATAGGACATTTGCTTTTTACCTGTCAAGGGATCAAATCGCACAAGGCTTTCAATTTCATCACCAAACAGTTCCACTCGAATCGCCGACTCTGATTCTGCCAAATAAATATCAATCACATCTCCCCGCACCCTGAAAGTTCCTCTGTGGAAATCAAGGTCGTTTCTGATGTATAGCAACTCTACAAGTCTTTTCAAAATGTACTGACGTGAGATGCGATCTCCCACTTTGAAAAT
This sequence comes from SAR324 cluster bacterium, assembly GCA_022448705.1. GTDB lineage: Bacteria > SAR324 > SAR324 > SAR324 > NAC60-12 > Arctic96AD-7. The sequence continues at coordinate 1,218 of JAKUUF010000024.1, forward strand.
CAGCAGCATTTTTTCATATTTTTCTGGTGAGCCGATTCCATAAATGCAGGAAACACTGGCCACAATCAATACATCACGACGTTCAAGAAGTGAGCGGGTTGCCGACAGACGCATACGATCCAGATCATCATTGAGTGCTGTATCTTTTTCAATATAAAGGTCACGGCTGGGGACATATGCTTCAGGCTGATAGTAGTCATAATAACTGACAAAATATTCAACAGCATTTTCAGGAAAGAAGGATTGGAATTCGTTATAAAGCTGTGCGGCAAGTGTCTTATTATGCGCAATAACGAGAGTGGGGCGCTGAAGATGCTGGACAACATTTGCCATGGAAAATGTTTTACCGGAGCCCGTAATGCCCAGCAAAACCTGGTGTTTGTGTTCTTTTTCGATGCCATTAACCAAAGTCTTAATGGCCTGCGGCTGGTCTCCGGAAGGCTTGTAATCTGATTGAAGCCTGAACTGCATGAAGTTTCCTTTAATTATCTATCACTTCCGGAGGCCAACTAACCAAGCCATCCGGGTAAATCACTTTCAAAGAATACAGTCCATGAGCGGGGGCAGTACAACCGGCAAGATTTCGATCACCTTTATTTAAGGCTTTTTCAACATCATCACAGCTTATGCGAGCCTGTCCTGCTTCAACCAGGGTTCCTGTAATTATGCGCACCATGTGCTGCAAAAAAGAGTTAGCCTCAATTTCTATTTGAAGGATAGAATTCTGAAAATTCGATTTGCCAATGGAAATTTCCCGAATGTCTTTGACTGTGTTTGGAGAGCTGCAATTTGAAGAACGAAATGCTGAAAAATCGTGTTTCCCTATTAAAACTTCAGCAGCCTGCTTCATCAGGTCAATATCTAAAATCTGACCTACCTGCCAGCTTTTATTATTTGTAAATGGTGAATGATAGGAATGATTGGAAATCAGATAACGGTATCTTTTTCCAATCGCATTGTGCCTGGCGTGAAAATCTGCTGATACAGTTTGAACGGATTTGACAACAATGTCATCAGGCAATACAGCATTTAACGCGCTGCACCACTTTTCAGTTGTTTTTATGTTTTTTGAAGTTGAATTAAAATTAGCCGTGTAATTGAGCGCATGAACCCCCGAGTCAGTGCGGCCTGCGCCATGCACTCTGACGGTCTCTCCTGTGAGACGTTGTATAGCTTTTTCGAGGGTATCCTGGATTGTAGGGGAATCAGGTTGAACCTGCCAGCCGTGGTAGCAGGCTCCATCAAATGTCAGCAGGAGGAGCCAGTTTTGTGCAGAGGGCACGATTTTATTGGAAACATTATCCGTTTGCTTGTTCTGCCAGTGCGCGAACTCGCGAGGGGTCATTGCCAGTAACGCTGCCAATTTCTTTTCCTTCTTTAAGAAGAATTATGTATGGTATTCCGCGAACACCAAAACGTGCAGCTGTTTGCATGTTTTTGTCTACATCAAGCTTGCAAACTTTAAGCTTGCCTTGCATGTCATCGGCAATTTCATCAATCAGCGGAGCTAATGCCAAACATGGTCCACACCATCCTGCCCAAAAATCGACAAGCGTATAGCCGGTTTTGGTTTCATCATCAAAATTTGAATCCTCAAGGTGAATTACCATGTCACTTGCCATAAATTACTCCTGCTGGTTAAAAATGTTTTATCCTAAAACTGTGAAAATGAAATTATACTTAAAATATATATTTAATGAATTTGAGGCTTCAATATTGTCAAATAGACAAATGATTTACAAGTTATTTCCAGAAATGAATTATATCCTGCAGAGATCTAAGGTGGAAAAATCATGAAGATTTTTCTAAAAAATTTTCATCTGTGCTGAAATAAACTGAATAATCTTGATAAATCAGAAATATCTTCTAAGTTGAAACATGAGGACAATGCAAAAGATGTTAAATTAGAACTTGGCCAAATTGAGATATATATTTTACCATTATATCTGATTGAACATGAATGAATTGATTCAGCAGAAAATCCGACAGTATTTAGTACACTCTTTTCTTTATTATCAATTAGATGAATCAATTATCTCCGACAGGCATTATGACCATATTTGTGCAGATGTAGCAAAGTTAATATCAGACAATTCAGCCAAAAATTCTTTACCATTTCATGATCTTGTAAAATCCAGCCTCACTGAAAATGCCTCTGGTTTTTCAATTAGCAAGTACCCGCCGGAGATAGTAAGTGCAGCACTTCATCTGTTATATCAAACCAGTTATATTGATTCCATGTCCTTTGAGACCTTTCTGGCACGTTTCGGCTACAGTAGTTATGAGATAAGGAATGCCTAGAAAAAAAAAGATTACAATAAATAGTCCTCAGAAAGAAAAATTCGTTCCGCAGGAAGAAGAATTCGTTCAACAGGAAGAAGAATCGCTTCAGCAGCTTGGCCAGAAAATTCGGGAAGCAAGAATTGCCAAAAATCTATCCCTTGAAAGCGTGTCCGGTCACTTACACATTGCTGTAAAAATTCTGGAAGCGATCGAAGAGGGTGACCCGGAAAAAGGACCGACTCCGGTGTTTATGAGAGGTTTAGTTCGCACATACTGTCAGTATCTGGGAATCGATAAAACTGATATTGTTGATAAAATAGAACAGCTTTTAAAATCAGCCGAAAAGGGGGAACAGCAACTCAAGACCCTTAAGCCAGTTATTGAAATAAGGGAATCACATCCAATCCGTAACATTGTGGTTGTTCTGGTTCTTGTGACAGGAGGTTACTTATTATATTCGATTTATTCTTCCCAAATCCCATTTTTCCTTGCACAAGACAATAATACACAATCAAATTCTGCAATGGTTGCAGTTGAGGATAAATTAGCTGAAAGTGAAAATATTATTGTTACAGATGAAGGGATAGTCAAATCGCCCCAGTCAGTAAAACAATCTAAACAAGAACCTGCTGCATCCGAAAAAATTATTCCTGAACAAATAGAAGCATCCGGAGAAACATCTTATATGGAAGACTCAAACCTGGTAAAAACTGATAACACTGGGGAAAACAACACTCCTGCAGATACTGTTACTGAAAAAACAGAAACAGATGAAGTATTTGCTGCAACAAATAGAACTTCGAAAAAATTGGATATTGAATCAGAAATAAGTCTCACAGGTCCAAATCAAACAAATCTCTCTGAATTATCACAACCTGAAGTTGAGCAAGATTTTTTGGAGCCCCTGACACTTGAAGTGGAAGCATCTGAAGGAACATGGATTAGTATTTCTGTAGATGGAAATGAAGCCAAGGATATCAGACTAAGTACAGATGAAATCCATCAATGGGAGGCAAAGAAGGAATATCTGCTTACACTTGGTAATACAAATGCAGTGAGAATTTTATTGAATGGAAGGGAAATTGAAACAAACCGAACACATCAGCTACTGACAGATTGGGTAATTGACAAAAGTTTTTTGCCGTAGATTTCTTCATTTTTTCATAAAGAACAAAATAAGATTTTGTATTTTGCTTGCCTATTCAATTAACGGGACATCAGCCTTTAATTTATAATATTCAAATATATCAATTATATTAACTTAATACTGAACACAAAATGCATCAATTTTTTAAGATAATTTCTTCTAATTGAAATCATGTCATCCATTAAGAACTGCACACCATTTGAAAACGGGAAACGATATTACCAGCTCAGCCAGCATTATCGGGAGCGCTTTGGTGAAAAAGTATATAAAGTAAGTATTTCGGTAGCAGATTCCTGTCCAAACAGGGAAGGTCATAACGGAATGACTGTATGCATTTTTTGTGATGAATGGGGTTCCGCTGCTTATCATAAGTTCAGTGATTTGCCTATATTGAAGCAAATCCAAATAAACCGAGAGGCAATCCGCAAACGTTATAAAGCTGAAAAATTTCTGATTTATTTTCAAGCCTACACCAACACATTCGGACATTTCAGAGATCTGGAAACTCTGTATCGTAAAGCTTTAAAAGAAAAGGACGTAGTCGGATTGGTGGTTGGAACTCGTCCTGATTGTCTGCCAAAAAGAATTTTACATAAATTTGCTGAACTCTCTAAGGAACAATATCTATCAGTAGAGCTTGGAGCACAAACTTTTGATGATCATCAACTGAATTTTCTCTCAAGAGGTCACGACAGTGCCACTTCAATTGAAGCAATTCGGAAACTGAAAACTTTGCAAAATGTTAATATATGTGTGCATTTAATGTTTGGGCTTCCAAATGAAAATGATCTGCAAATTCAAGAAACAGCACAATTGCTATCAGAACTGGAAGTTAACGGAGTAAAACTGCACAACCTGCATGTACTCCGGAACACAGCACTTGAAAAGTTGTTCCATGAATCTAAATTTATTCCAATAGAACTGGAGGAATATGCTCGCAGAGTAACAATCTTCCTTGAAAATCTTTCTCCAAAAATTGCAGTGCATCGTTTAGCTGCGGTCGCTTCACGCTGGGACCAGTTAGTGGCACCATCCTGGACTCGTGAAAAAATGCGCCCAGCTCAGTTTATTGATGATTTTTTAGAAGCAAATCAAACATGGCAGGGTCGAAATTTCTATGTTAATTAATCTAATTTAGGGCTGTATATTGTTGATTTAGTTCAGTAAAATTATAAAGAAGAAGTTCCTTTCATAAAATTTTTTTAATACCACCTATAAATATTACCTTACTTAAAAACAAAATTTGGTTGCTGAAACACTAAAGTTGCTGAAAAAAACGGAAAATGAAAATGTATCAGAAAAAATCTTTACCGAGAAAGAGCTGGATGAATTAATTACTGAGAAATCAGACCGAGGATTAGTAAAAAAGATACTTGAACTGCTGCAGGACTCCAAGGCAGAGGAAATTGTTTTGATTGATGTCCGTGACAGCTCAAATTTAGCCGATTATATGTTCATTTGTGAGGGGCGGTCCCAGCTGCATTGCCGAGGAATTGCTGAAAATATTGTGTTTCGTTTAAAACATCAAGGTGAGATCCATTTGGGTATAGAAGGTGAGCTTGAAGGAAACTGGGTACTGCTTGATTATGGAAATATTATCCTGCATGTGTTTCATCCTGAAATTCGTAAATACTACAACTTAGAAGAATTATATGCACCTCATCAATTAAAGGACGGCACAAATTAATAACAATCCAGCAAATTAATATGCAAAGGATACCATATGCCAGATGAGGCTCTTCCTGAATGGTTGGAAGATTTAGAGAAAATTCCACTTGATTCCCGATTAAGACGCAAAGAATCTCTAAAGCGCTTCAACACATGGAGAATTGGCGGTGTTGCAGAATGCCTGATCGATGTTGTAAATGTTCAGGATTTAAGACTTCTGCTGCCGTTCATTCGCAAACATCGCATCCCCTGGTTCATCATTGGCAAAGGTTCAAACCTGCTTGTGCCGGACAAAAACTGGCCAGGAATCATATTACACCTGAGTGGAGATTTTAAAAGCTGGGAACCTATAGAAGAAAATTTTAATTCAGGAAAAAAAAAGGTCTCTGCTGGGGCTGCACTGGCAGATGTAACATTTGCTCAGAAATGTGTGCCTCAAGGATGGGGGGGCATGGAATTTTTAATTGGAATTCCAGGCACGATTGGTGGAGCAATTGCCATGAACGCAGGGGCACATGGTGCAGAAACTGCTGATTTTCTAGAAGAAATAGAGTGGATGGATATGGAAGGGAATTTACATTCCACACCCAGAGAGAAACTGGAATTCCGCTATCGTTTCTCTGAACTAAATGGAAATTTCGGACGGGTAATCACCCGTGCAGTACTTTCACTCAAAGAATCAGATCCGGAAACTGTTGAAAAAAAAATACTGGAATGTCAACAATTCCGGATGGAAAAGCAGCCATATAACCAGCCCAGCTGCGGATCTGTTTTTAAAAACCCCCCCGGGGATTATGCAGCACGTTTGATAGAAGCTTCCGGATTAAAAGGTAAAATCAAGGGAGGTGCTCAAATTAGCCCTAAGCAGGCAAATTTTATTGTTAACCTGGGTAAGGCATCTTCTGATGATATTTTGTCTTTGATCAACACTGCCCGCGAAACAGTTTTAAGAAATTACTCAATAGATTTGATGCCCGAGGTTCAAATCCTGCAGAGTGCTGTATATGGCTAATTTTTTTCGTGGTACTCAGTGAGTTTTTTAGTACAGCACTCATTCCGCCTGAACCAAATACGAACAATGACATTTACACTCCTTTGTCATGAAGGATCTTAAAAGACAGTCAAATCGAAGACCCGCGGTACGTAAGCTTGGCACATCATCAGTTGCTGTCAGGAAAAACCGTAGTAACCCAATTCCTGGTCTTTCAGTTAAACTGCGTAAACCTTTTAATGAGCCCGGGTTTTGTAATTCTTGGGTACCATCGTATTTTGTCGAAAATGAACCTGCAGTGTTACGTGAAAAAATGCGCTGGTTAATTCAAAGATTTTTTGGAATATGCGGATTAATTTTTATATTGTTGATGGCAGGAGGAAGCCTATGGGTTGGCCAGGCTTTTTTCAATCAGCCTCTGAAAAAGGTATATTTTGAAGGTAACCAGCTGTTAAAAGACTCCGATGTGTTGAGAACCAGCGGACTGCGTCCCGGACAAAGACTATTCGATCTAAAGCCATATCACGTTGCTGCACAATTGCAAACTCATCCAATTGTTCAAAAAGCTGACATACGAAGAAAATTTCCTGATGAAATTCATCTGATAGTGAGTGAACACCGGCCTGTTGCTATGCTTAAGATTTCTCAAGAAATTAATGATCTATCACATGGTACTTTACAAAATGCTAATTATTTCCTGATAGGCCATGATCAGCGTTTGCTTAAACAACTGCCTTTAGAGGAACTGCGTAATTCACCGCACAGAAGCCTCCCGCTTATCAAAGGATTAACATTTCCATATACGAGACTGGGTAAGCGTTTGAATTCCTCTGTTCTCGAAAGGGGGTTAACATTGTTGAGCACACTTCAGAATATCACTATGGATCAAATACCTGAAAATCCAGAAATAGTGACTGGATTTAAAGATCATTATAGAATGGTTGACTGGTCTTCTCAAAAAATCCGGATTGATATTTCAGATCCTCTTAACCTGAAAATAAGCTGGCCCCTGAAATCACCCGAATTTCAACCAGGCTCACCAGAGATGCTACGCTCAGTACCGCTGACCATTCAAATGGGGAACAGGAATTTTAGTGAACGAATTCGTACCTTCCAAAATATTTTTCCAATAATAGACAAACAACATCCCGGACTTCAAAGTATTGACCTTCGTTACGAAAAAAGGGTAATGCTGATACCATTATAAAAACAGCAAAAAATGAGGGTAAGTTAAAAACAGGACGCTTTGCAGAAGTGTCTTTCTCTAAAGATCAGCAAGCTAGATTCACTATACTTCTATTTTGCACGATTTTGGCAATATAGACCTATAAGAGAGTGTTTCGGTAAAAGCCAAAAAACTTTATCCTTAGGAACAACAGGTACTGGTAGAATGTTTCCCCCTTTATCCACACAAATATGAAGCTTAAATCAGGCCAAGAAAAGGTTCATTGGGATAAAAACTGGAAAAGTTGGAGGAATATCTGAAATTTATTACCATTGTCAACGAAGCTGGTTAATGGACCTTGTTTTCCACAGCAATTGACAGAATGAGTAACTCCATTAAAAAGTAAAGAAATAATTATAATTTCACACATTTATGATGCCCTAGCTGCATCGGGCTAACCAATAAAAAAGTGATGCTCCCCAGAACGGCCTTCTTTATTTTTTAAGTTTTGAAGATAAAGAAAAACAAATTGACAATGATTTGCTGGAAATATTTGTATCAGCTAAACTGTATAGTCTTGTACAGCACCCAAGCCAGACTTTTCTTTTCCCTGTATGGAAACAGCGATTATACAAGACAGTTTTAATTGCAGTTATTCAGCACACATGTTAGGATTCAGCATCGATAATAAGTCAATTTAATTACTGCAGTTCATGAAAAGTTATTCAATTATACTGCTAAAGGACAGCAGCAAAGGTGTGCACCAGTATCATTTGGGGGGGAAATTTATTTTTTTCCTGCTTTTATTATTTTTAACTGGAGCAGCCTCATTAAGTTGGATTTATTTTGACCAATACCTAAAAATTGCAAATCAGCGACAGTTGCTTGAAAAACAGGAATTGGCTAAATCCGCATATCAAAAACAAATTGATCTTTACGATGGACGTGAGTCTCGCATAACGTTTCTTGAGGATTATGTGGAAGAACTGAAACAGTCAGCATATAACAGCAAGTTAATGTTCAAAAAACATTCAGCTCTTTTCAGTTCCAACATAAAAAAGCTCGATGAAATGCATAATTATATCTGCCAGACATTAGAGGCTGAATGCTCAACTAAGTTGAGTGATCAGTTAAATACTCAGCAGACAGTAAAGTGGCTGGACATGGTGTATCAGGATTTTGTCCTCTTTAATCAAAATCTCCAGGAATATGCATCACAACGCAAAGGTTTTGAAGAACAGGAAAATACTATTCAGCAACTGCGCAGAAAGCTTGTTGAAACAGAGCAGGAGTTATCTGAACATATGGAGTTCCTCAAAGTTAATCAGGAGACTGTAAATCGACTTACTCAAAAGATTACAAAAACTACAGGAATTTCACTCAGTAAAGTTCAAAAAAGCAAACAAGCAAAAGCAAAAACTGGCCGTGGTGGACCTACAATTTTGGACAGCATGTCACTTGATTCACCACAGGAATTGCTAAGTCCCGGAATTTTACGTCAGTTCCTGTACCGGAGCTCAGATGATTATTACGAAAAAGTTTCTCAACTTGAAGATCTTAGCCTGCTGATTGATCGGAACCATAATTTCTGGAGACATACTCCTACCATAATTCCACTTAGAAGCAGAGCATTATCTGATCGTTATGGAATGCGTAAAGACCCCTTCACTAAGAAAAAAGCGTTCCATGGAGGCCTTGATTTCAAGGCAAAAAGAGGTAGTCCGGTTTATGCTCCATCTGATGGAATTGTAAGAACTGCAAGCAGAAAATATGGTTTTGGTTTATTAGTGGAACTCCAACATGGCAGAGGTTTCTTTCCGGGAAAGAAAAAAACTGTGCGTTACAGAACACGTTTTGCGCATCTCTCTAAAATAAATGTAAGACGCGGCCAGAAAATTAAACGTGGAGACTTGATTGGATTAGTTGGAAGCACAGGACGCAGCACAGGTCCGCACTTGCACTATGAAATAATTATTAATGGACGACGTACAAATCCTTTGATTACAATATCTAAATTTAATCCTGATCAACGTTTATATTTGCGTTGATAAAATCAAAACAAATTTATATGTCTAAACAATCTTACTCCGCACAAGAAGGTCTTGGATATTTGGGTGAAGATTTGCTTATTCAGGGAACGGTTCATTCCGAAAAGAAAATAGTAGTAAGCTGCACTGTAGAAGGTTCTCTTCATGGTGACCAGGAAATAATAGTATCTGAGAAAGGGAATGTTAATGGAAAAATCGAAGGGAACGTTGTTGTTGTAGCAGGTAAAATAAATGGAGACATGCTGGTTCACGAGCGCTTAGAGGTAAATTCAACTGCAAATCTGCATGGAGAGGTGCATGTCCCTTCAGGTCAACTTTTAATCCAGGAAGGGGCCTATATGGAAGGTCAATGCATTACCTCAAAAAATAAACAAACTACAAAGCAATTGGCTTCTTGATCATACCATTCATTTTATAAAATATTTTTTTCAAAATGAGGCTATTGTTATCTATAAATTAAAATGCAATACCCAACAGCTAAAAAAAGCTTAAAACAGCAAGCAAGACCAGTTATACAGACCAAACTGCTCAAGAACCACGATCGTATTCTTTACGTTAATGGATTGTTTACACCCCCAAAATCGGAAGAAAGACCTGTGGTTTCGGCCAAAGAAACTGAAGAATGGCGCTCACTTTTTACGATGGTGCTTATTGCAGGTTTTGGTGCAATAATGCTTGTTATTTCAGTGATTGGAAGCTACGGAATTAATGCTACTAACCAACTGGAAGCATACGAACAAAAATTAACTCAACAAATTGAATCAATGCGCATTGAGAAAACTTTGAAGCATGAAGAAATTAATGCTTTGAAGACAAATCCTGAATACATAGAACTGGTTGCGCGCAAAAATCTGGGATTAGTCCATGCCAGTGAGTTAATTTATTATCTTCCACCTTCAGAAACAAATTCCTATCACAAAGATAATTAATCTAAAAAACCGCTCTCAAAGTTGTTAATGGATTAGTGAATAGTTTCAGATTTTTTGAAACCTTACCATTTGCAAAGTTGTAAGATACAACAAACAGTACCTTCCACGGCAGTTTCTCAATGTTTTTCTCTGAAAAAAGGATACTTCAATTAAAAAAACTGTTTGTACTAATTACTGAGTTTTTTTAATTCCTGTATATCCTTGTCTGGGTAATGCAGTTGAATCAAGTTTTTGAGTAAGTAAAAACTCAGATTAAATCCAATCTCTATCTTTTCCAATTGATACCCGGCCATTAGATAATTTAGAAATTATTGGTTCTATCCTTTTCTAAATAGTGGGATTATTTGAAGTTGATCCAATGCTCAAAGAAATATATTACACCCCGATTTAAAGTTACACCTACAATTAAAGGAAAAAAGTCTAAATAGTTACATAATTGATTTCTATGTCCACTATTGATGAAATTCAAAGGCAAGGAAAACTTCTGAAGAAAGCCTTGATTATATGTAACGGCAATCCTCCTCCAAAAAGCTTACTTAGCCAATTATGGGAAAAAACATCATATCGTGTGGCTGCTGATGGCGGTGCAAATCTGCTGATTAAAAGTAAATATGTGCCAGATGCTGTGGTTGGTGATTTCGATTCACTAGACACTAAGACACGCGAACAAATGCCAAACACAAAGTTTTTACATATCCCGGAGCAGGATACCAACGATGCAGACAAGGCAGTTCGACATTGTTTGAAACTTGGTTTTAAAGAAATTCATCTTCTTGGAGCTGATGGTGGTCGTCAGGATCAATTTCTCTCAGGACTGGAAATACTTTTCAAATATTCTGAACAGGCACGTCTAATATCCTGGACTCAACTGGAACGCATGGAGTTTATAAATCGGGTCTGGGAAGAAAAAATTGTGCCTGGGACAACTCTTTCGATACTCCCTGTTTTTGGAGGCGCTCAAGGAATCGTTACAAAAGGCTTAAAATATGCGTTGAATAATCAGGATTTGATTCCAGGCAAATCACCTTCTGGAGTTTCAAATCTAGTTGTCTCAAATCCTGTCTCAGTCAATATAAAAAAAGGTAGGCTTTTGCTTGTAGTACAACACAAAGAATTATTGAACTGATTATCTGCATTAAATCAAAGCCAGTATAACCGTCAAAGTAAAAATACTATAAAGGGTTGAAAACAGAACCGTAGTAGTTACAAATTCAGGTATCAGTTTGTATTCCAGCGCAATTATAGAGGCAAGCACAGCCGAGGGCATAGCAGCCTGCAGAATTCCCGCGTCCCGCTCAATTCCTTGAAGTCCAAACAGGGGCACCAAAATAACAGCTAGTAACGGTCCCCCTATTAAGCGCACCGTGCTGGCAGCAAAAACATTAAAATCAATCTTGATTTTTGCAATTTCAGCCATTTGTATACCAAGCGTAACAAGCATCACAGGTATCATTGCCTGACCTAGTAATCCACTCAGACGCGAGAGAAAAATTGGCACTCCGATTCCTGAAATGTTGAATATCAGAGCAGGAACTACAGCAAGTATGGCCGGAGTTTTAAATACAGAAAAAACAGCCGCCATTCCTCCACTCCTTGCCCAACTTGCTACACCTACACATATGACGAAAGAAATGAATACTGTTGCCAAAAAATAAATAGTAGCAGGAATTCGGGCTATTTCCCCAAACCTGAATTCAATCAATGGAAGCCCAAAGTTACCAACATTCCCAAATGTTGCAATTAGAACAAACGCCGCTGTAATTTCCCTGGATTGACGCAGAGCTTTGCCAACTAAAAAGCCTAAGACGGCAACTGCGATCTGCACCACAAATGTAAAACACAGCATCAGTATAGCTAATTCTGCTGCTATCTTTGCCTCGCTGATTATATTGAAGACAAAGGCTGGAACAAAAACAAAGTAAGCAATTTTAGAAAGAGGGCGTGCTTCAATTTTCAGTAACGGTCCAATGAAATAGCCAACTGCTACGAGAATAAAAACAGGTGTTACAACATTTAGAAAAACTAATGAAAGTGCTAACATATTGTCTGAAAAATCAGCAAAATTCATAATTATTCAAATATATATTTTTAGTTAAATTTCGATAAAAATTTTATAAGGCTGATTTGTCTGGATATTCACATTCACGCGCAATCACACAATTCACACAGTCAGGATTACGTGACTTGCAGACATAGCGTCCTTGCAGGATGAGTAAATGGTGAGCATCCTTTTTCCATTTTGAAGGAACAACCGTCATAAGTTTATTCTCAACTTCCAGCACTGTATCACCGTTTGCAAGTCCAGTACGGTTGGAAATCCGAAAAACGTGAGTATCAACCGCAATAACAGGTTTCCCGAATGCTGTGTTTAAGATAACATTTGCTGTTTTACGCCCAACTCCAGGCAGTTGCTCCAACTCTTCTCTGCTTTTAGGCACCTTACCTTGATGGTACCTCACCAGCTGGCCGCATGCAGATGCGATATTTTTTGACTTGGTTGGCGCCAGTCCTATGCTTCTAATATATGAAAATATTTTTTCTGCTCCAGCCGCATGCATTTTTTCTGGAGTTGGGAATTTCGCAAATAATTCCGGTGTAACTTTGTTAACTGAAACATCTGTTGCCTGTGCACTTAAAATCACTGAAACTAATAATTCAAATGGATTACGGTGCAAAAGCTCAGTTTGAGGTTTGGGGATGGAGTCGCTTAATTTCTTGAACAGAGTATTTATAGTTGAAGTTTTCATAAACAATGCTTTTGTTTACTGATGCTATTATTTACTTTATTTCTCTGAGCCCCTGATATAAATGCTCTGTCATATATTAAAGGATTTCATAAAAACTAAATTATTTCATTTATGTTTGTATCTAACTGGTGACAATCACAGACCATCTGCCATAAATAAAAACAGCAGGGCTTCCAGTTAAATTGACAATTAATATTAAAAAAATGAAAATGAATATAAGTTAATACAGCATTTTCTGATATCTGATTTTCAAACTGAATTTTTTGAATAAGATGCTTTAATCATGAAAAAAAGGAATTTTCTGCCCCTCCGGATTTCTGTACTGGTAGTCTCTGATACCCGTACGGATACAACAGACACATCCGGGAAAATACTTGTTGAACGCCTCACAAAAGCCGGTCATTTACTTGCTGAAAAATGTATTGTTCCTGACGATGTCTACCAGATACGCTCAGTACTGTCGCGATGGATAGCGGACCCAGCAGTTGAAATTGTAATTACTTCCGGCGGTACTGGACTCACAGGTCGAGACAGTACACCTGAAGCTGCATCTGCCTTGTTTGACAAAGAAATTGAAGGATTTGGAGAATTGTTCCGCTGGGTATCATACGAAGAGATTGCTTCATCAACCATTCAATCACGGGTCACTGCCGGTGTTGCAAACGGAACTTATATTTTTTGTCTCCCTGGATCTTCAGGTGCTTGCCGCACAGGTTGGGACAGAATTTTATCAACACAACTTGACATACGTAACAGTCCTTGCAACTTTGCCGAATTGCTTCCAAGATTGACTGAAAAATAAACCATTCTTAAGCTGTTCTAATTCCGGTATTTTTCAAAAAGGTGAAGATTGAATCAAATACATTTTGCATAATCATTTTTCCACCTTCCGATTCAATGTCTGCTCAGCAATAAATTCCTTCACTACTGGTAGAAGCCGCCCCATTCCATCTTCCTTTGGACATATCACAGGTACTCCTAGTCGAGCTTCTAAATTTTTTTGTTCAGAATACAATTCTTTTTTTGTTAAATTGTGGCTGTTTAAGGTAACAGCCAATGTTTTGGAACCATAGAGACGAATTAATTCCAGTTCTTCTTCAATTGGAGGAATGGGCCAAAGTTCACGTTCATCGTCTGCCAGAAAATACTTCTGTTTTGGCGCACACTGAATAATTACGCCCTTTGCCAGTGCACTGCATAGATACTCTGAACCACAAGGACCTGAAGGATTTCGCAGGGAAGACTGTCCCTCCAGTAAAATTAAATCCGGATGTTCCTGCTGGTCACAGCGAATTATTGCAGACTCAAGTTCTCCACTGACAAAATCATTGAGGGTTGAGTCAAGAATAAATCCATATTGGCCACCCTGTAATTTTCCTGTCTGCCCGGTGTAAATCATTTCAGTGCGAATTCCGGCCTCACGGCATGCATTCCTCAGCCAGAGACTGGAGGTTCTTTTCCCTATTGCACAGTCAGTTCCAAACATGGCAATTCTGGGAGCACGAACATTCCTTATATTTCCAGTCCAGAACGCATGTTCTTTTGCCTGCTTGGGTTTTCGTATATCAATCAATTCAGCCTGAAATTTCTCAGCAGTCTGCATTAATTCCGTGTCGTCACTCAAATAGTGGTGCAGCCCATTAACGATATGCATACCGTGAGATAGCGCATCAAGTAGTTCCTGACGAAGTTCATTTGGAATTACTCCACCGGGAGTTGCAACCCCTATGATTGCATGTAAACCTCGAGCGAATTTTTCTGTTGCAATATTTAGATTTGAGCTTTGTGCTCTGAGAAAAACCTTGATAGAAGCATGAATTGGTATATTAAGATTATTGCCAGTCACTATTTCGCCGGCATCTTGTCCAGCAAAATTTTGATCGATAACTGCAAGTATTCTGTATTTTTCAGAATGTCTAACAAGGCCGAACGCAGTTTTCGCGTTTCGTGAATTGAACATTCCGCTTGTGAGAAAAATAGCTGAGTCTTTCAATCTAAACTAATACAGAAAAAAATATTTGTAATTATGT
>JAKUUF010000025.1 GCA_022448705.1 SAR324 cluster bacterium
CGTTTGGCCATCACCGCGGATCACTCGACATGGAGTAAAGAGGGGATTCACATTGACGATCCCGTTCCGGTTTTACTTCATGGCCATGGAATTAAGTCTGACTCGGTGAAGGAATTCGATGAACATCAGGTTTTAAATGGAGAGCTTGGACGCTTCAGGATGTATCAGCTGTGGGATAAGTTCTTCACATGAGAAAGTGGCAATTTATTTATAACTTATTACAACCTTTTAGCCTCCCCTTTTTCTGACCAAAGGCTAAAATCTGTGACTGAAAATTATTATTAAACAATTTGGTCACTGACTGTTCAGTTACCCTCAAAGGAATGCCAAAAAAATTCCCCTCTCAGCATTAATGTACTGAAAATCATTCTTGAATCATGAGTGTTATTAAGTTCAATTCAAACAGTTCCTGGCAATCAGCATTCACTTTCGATCATGTGAATTGCCTCATTATCTGCAGGGGGCCTATTCGCATGGAAACAATGAAAGTCCTTAAGGAACTGGGAGCAAACTTTGGTATTCTGCTGTCAGAAAAAGACAGCATTGTTTATCCCCAAACTTTGGCCCCCGAATTACGTGCAATCAGCAATAGAAGAGAACAAGTGCATCATGTGCCGGATTACATAGGTGCAACTAAGGAGGAAAGACTTAAACGTATCGAGCAGATAATCAATATTTGCAAAAAACACAGCTACACTCATTTATTCGCCGGTTATGGATTTATGGCAGAAGATGCCGAGTTCGTGAAGCTAGTTGAGAATGAAGGTATTTCTTTTGTTGGGCCAAATTCCAGGGTGATACAGCAGGCAGGCTCAAAAGATGAAGCAAAACAGCTTGCCAGATCACTGAACGTTTCCGTTACCCCTGGTGAAGACCGGATTGCAGCACTTACGTTATTAAAAACTGCAGGAGGTTCTCCCGGAGAATATTTCCGTAAGCAAATCAAAAAACATGACTTGATAGTAGATGAAAACTGGGAAGCCTTAGAACCGCTCGATCAGGCCGAGATCATTTTACAGGCATCTTATGCGAAGCATGTGGATTTATTCCCAATTTCTGCTTTACAAGAAGAAACATTGAACACTGTTGAATCATTGTGGCAGAAATTTCCAGGGAAGCGCATCCGTTTCAAACACGTCAGCGGCGGCGGCGGAAAAGGTCAGCGGGTTGTATCATCAATTGATGAAGTCGCAGATGCAGTGATGTCTGTTTTGATAGAATCCAAAGCTGTCGGCGTGGGTGACAACAAGAATTTTTTGATTGAATTGAACTTTGAAAACACTCGACACAATGAAATTCAGTTAATAGGTAATGGAGAATGGTGTATCGAGCTTGGAGGACGTGACTGTTCACTGCAGATGCATGAACAAAAACTGCTCGAGGTTTCACTGACAGAGGAAATGCTGGAAGCAGCAGCCGTTGAATATGAATCTGCAGGGAAACAAAAGCAGGCAAAAGTGATGCATACAGATCTAAATATTTTACGTTCAATGTGCAAACAGGCTGAAGAATTTGGAAAGGCACTAAAGCTTGATTCTGTTTCAACTTTTGAATGCATTGTCGAAGGTTCTGAACATTATTTCATGGAGGTAAACACCCGAATCCAGGTAGAGCATCGAGTAACTGAAATGGTTTACCAGCTGGAGTTTTCCAACCCTGACAATCCTGAAGACAAATTCACAGTTGACTCATTGGTTGCGTCGATGCTGCTGCTAAACTGTTACGGCAAGCAGCTTTCCTGCCCGCAAAGACTACCACGCTTTATGTCCGGGATTGAAGCTCGTCTGAATGCCACGAATCCGGCACTTAAACCCCATGCTGGCGGAATCGTAAGGTCCTGGACTGTACCTGATGATAACGAACAACGTGATGACCAGGGTATAGGGATCACCAATCCTGATACAGGCATGCTGCAGCCATACAACCTGGCAGGGGCGTATGATTCCAATGTTGCTCTTTCCATCACAAATGGTGATTCACGAAGACAAAGTTTTGAAAAACTCGCAGAGGTATTACGATGCATGGAATTTAGAGGCCTGGACCTGCACCTTAATGTTGACTTTCAATACGGTTTACTTCACTGGATGCTTGGTAATGATCCAATGCTAAAACCAAATACACGTTTTGTTTCATCTTATCTGGCGCTTGCAGGAAAACTGAAAAGATTATGTGACCAAATAAACCTGGACGTAGCCTGGAATATTCATCGTGAAAATATCCAATCTGATTTTGGTGCCGGAGGACTGCAGATTTGCGACCAAAAATTAACACTGCTTTTGCGTCCGTTGAAAATGCTGTTTGAAAGGCCCCATTTACTTATGGGGTGGCTTGCTTTGCTTAAGGCAAAGACTAAGGAATCGAGGCTTTCAAACAAACTTAACCCCGTTAATATATTGATTGATCTCTATAATTATCTGCGACTTGAGCAACATTCAGGTGTTCCACCAAGTGAGCAGATTTGGAGCAATGATCAAACATTGCTGGATTCTGCATCCTATTTTTATAAAGATTTAGAATCTCAACTTAGTAAAAAAATTGAGGGATGGGCAAAGCTGGTAAAAATTCTTAGTGAGAACAAATCTTCAATGCCACCAAATTATGTGAAAGATAATAAATTGTGGGAAAGCATCATCAGCGCACATAAAGGTCACCAAATGTCTTTGGAACTGTTGCAGCTTCCAGTGATACTTGGAGAAGAAGCCGGCTATTATGAACTTAAAGTAAACAATTCACTGGAGATAGAAGTGCCGCAAGAGTTTTATGAACCAGGTAATATTGATGAATTAATCGCAGGACTTGATCCGGCTCCACCAGCTAGAAAAAATGAAATTTTGGCATGGACTGGGGGCACATTTTATTCTCGTGAAACTCCTGAAGCAGAAGAATATGTACTGGAAGGACAGCATGTGGAGAAAGGAGATGTCATTGGTTTACTTGAAGTAATGAAAATGTTCAACCAGATTCGTGCAGAATTTTCAGGAACCATAAGAAAAATTTGTGTTTCAGCAGGTTCGGGAATCATTGTTTCCCGTGGTCAGCAGCTATTTGAAATTGATCCGGATGAGCCTTCAGTATCTGAAACTGAAGAGGAAAAATTCATAAGGCAACAGGAATATACCGTTATGATAATGAAGAGAATTGTACCTCTGAGCTGAAATGTTTCATGATTCAGTTTGAAATTGAGGCCCGAAACAATAATTCCCGTGCGGGAGTATTACACACTCCAGACGGATCAATCCACACACCTGTTTTTATGCCTGTAGGCACGCTTGCAACAGTAAAGGGCATGACGACAGAAGAAATTAAGGAACTGGGCGCGGAAATAATTTTGGGGAATACTTACCATTTGCACCTTCGTCCAGGTGATTCAGTAATTAGAAAGATGGGTGGTCTGCAAAAGTTCATGAACTGGGACAGACCTATTTTGACTGACAGTGGTGGATTCCAGATTTTTTCACTGGCAAAACTGCTCAATCTTAATGAAGAAGGTGTGATAATTCGCAGCCATATTGATGGATCAAAAATAAAACTAACTCCTGAAATTTCAATTGCTATTCAGCAAAATCTTGGATCCACAATCATGATGTGCCTAGATGAATGCCTAGAGCTGCCTGCATCTCGCCAGGAGGTGGAACGCTCTGCTGGCTTAACCGCAAAATGGGCAAGGCGTAGCAAAGAAGCCAGCCTGAATGAATCTGATGTGTTTAAAGAACAGGCTCTTTTTGGCATCATACAGGGAGGTCATGAGCTTGACCTGCGTGAACAATCCATGCATCAAATTGTTGAGATAGGTTTTGACGGCTATGCTGTTGGCGGTTTGAGTGTAGGTGAAGCAAAGGAAGAAATGTATAATGTAGCCCATCATATCACACCAAAAATGCCTGCTGAAAAACCCCGTTACCTTATGGGCGTTGGAGATCCTGCAGATCTGCTGGAAGGAATTGAAGCAGGAATAGATATGTTTGACTGCGTAATGCCCACCCGAAATGCACGCAATGGAATGCTGTTCACTTCTCATGGAAAAATCAGCATCAAGCAAAGTCGATTCAGGCAGGACCCCGAACCTCTTGATGCTGAATGCGAATGCCCCACTTGTAAAAACTATTCCCGCGCTTATCTGCAGCATCTTTACAAATCAGGTGAAATACTGGGAGTACGCCTGAATACTTACCACAATCTCTTCTTCTTTATCTCCTTAGTAAAACAGGCAAGAAAAGCTATAATTGAAAAACGCTACCTAAAGTTTAAAAAAGAATTTCTGAAAAAATTTAACAGTCAGTAAAAAAAGAGATTTTCTATGTGCGGCCGTTTTGCAATGACAGAAAGTGAAGAAAAAGTAATGAATGACTTCCAGATTCAGCATTCGGAAGTATTGCTGGAACCACGTTACAATATCAGTCCTTCTCAGGACATTCCTGTTATTGTCCAACAGGACGGTATGCGCAGACTTGAAACTCGGCAGTGGGGGCTGATCCCCTTTTGGGCTAAAACCCCAAAGCCCATGATCAACGCGCGGGCAGAGACTGCCTCAGAAAAACCTGCTTTCAGACAGGCTTTTAGAAAAAGAAGATGTTTGATCCCTGCTTCCGGATTTTTTGAATGGGCTAAAGAGGATGGGAAAAAACAACCGTATTTCATCTGTTTGCAAGACAAAAGCCCGATGGCATTTGCCGGTTTATGGGAGGAATGGTCCGCTCCAGATGGAAAGATCGTTAAAACTTGCGCTATCTTGACAGTTGAAGCTAATTCCTTTTTGCAGTTCATTCATCATCGGATGCCTGTAATTTTAACACCGGCAAACGGAATGAATTGGCTGGATCTAACCGGAACAGAAGTTTCACCACAAAATCTCCTTATGCCATTCGATTCTGAACATATGGAAGCATGGAGAGTTACCAGGAAAGTTAACGTCCCGTCTTTTGATAATCCTGATTGCATTGAAAAGCTGGATGAGTCTTAACCTGAATTATGAAATCTTTGCCATTTGCCCTGCCGGCAAACTAAGATTAAAGCTCTTCCACAATTTTGATATAGTCTGAATGGGCAATACGGAGCAGGCCGTTTGTTCCAAGACCTTGAGGTGCTGCCTGAAACTGATAAATCTTTTTTTGTCGTAAAGGACGGAATCTCACGGTTAATGAGGAAAATTTGTCAACCTCTGCAGTTTCTGCGGAATCAGCCATTTTGACAAATAAATAATTGGGTGTATTTGACTGGACAACAGCTTGAAATTCTGATTGTTCTTCTTGCCCTGAAATATTTCCATTTATCTGCAATTTGGTACCAACCGCAATCTGACGGCTGTTCGATACCACAAGTAACGGATTCTCTGAGTTGAAATTCAGCTTATCCCGCAGCGAAATCAATGCTTCCAGACGTGTCCCGTCAATATTTTCCAGCTCACTGAGAATTAACTCAAAATTTTCAGCATTCAAACTGATCTGCGCAACTTCATTTTCTTTAGTCATACGTGACATTTCCCAGAGCAAATCCATTTCTGTATCAGTCAGCTGATACTTTTTGGTTGTTTGAATTCTCAACTGAGACTCAACCAATTCATAAAGAAGCTTTTTAAAACCATCTATTTGATCCTTATAAGGTGTGAAGAAAATATTAACGTTACCGCGGTCCGTGTCCTCCCAGAAGGTAGGACCAGCAAATCTCATTAGTCCTTCGGTCATTCCCAGAACACGATAGAAAGTAGATTCCCCAAGGTAATCCAGGTCATCAAGAATATCCTTAGCTATCATTTCAACGAAGTCATCTACACCTTCATTCAGATAGAATAGCGCAAGTCCGTACTGGATATTACGGACAACGTTGTTGATCTGGATTCCCTGATCCAGGTCTTCTTTGTTGAAGTCAGGCGGATTGTCAACCTGCAGGATTTCATTTAGCAGGGCTTTTTGGATTTCCTTGTCCCATTTGTCATGATGGATTAATTCCAATAGTTTCTTCATTTCAAAAGCAATAACAGCCACATCGAAATATACTGACGGAACTTTTGGAAATGCTTTAGCAATTTCTACCCCGTAAAAACGAAGGTAACCGAAACTTTTCTTCACTTGATCGACTTTTTTATGCTCAACCAGATGTGTAATGAACTGTCCGTAGAAGAAACTTAGGTTGTAAATATTTCGGGCTTCATTACTCCCTATGGCATGCTTGAATGCCATCCTGAAAAAGGTGTTGAAACGGATGATCACAAGTTCAATCAGGTTTTCATCTCCGCTCTCGATGGCTTTTAAGCCAATTTTTACCAGTTCGCCAGTAACCATGGAAGATAGATCAAATTCCCCTTCTTCCATCAATTTGATGTAATTATTGTTCAGCAGACGAAAGCATTTTAACTCATATAAACTTTGGTTACGTTCCATTTCTTCAAATTGCCCCACCATAGTTTTGAAAGAAATATCGGTACGTACTTTTGGAGAAACTTTAAAGAAATCACTATGTATGTCAGGTTTTAAATGGATGTAGTTTTGTATGGTACGACTCATATCAGAAATGATATCCGCCTTCACTTCCTTAAAATCTATGAACTCAAGGATATCGTCCAGTTGGTTCAGTGATTCGAACATGCTGTACTGCTGCTGTTCAACAACTTCAGGAATATGAGCCAGAGAATGACTTCGTGTTGAAGTGAGGGACCTGATCTTGTTCATATTTTCTTTGTATATACGGTCAATGATATTGGTAGGCTTAGTGTAGCGAAGGATATAGAAAACATATGGAAAGGCAATGATTGAGCAAATTGTCAAAAGAACGTGAGTGTTGAATATTCTGCTTGGTTCACGAACCAGACCGATTTCGCCATATATTTTAATGATTAATGCATGCCCACCGGAAATAATCAGGAACCAGATATAAAGCAAACTTCTGATATCTTTCATGTAGAAATCGATCAGCTTCGGTATGCTTTGGGAGGCGATGGAAATCACCAGAATAAGAGTACCCAATACCATACCCAGCAACGCTTGCCAGACTTCAGGAGCAAATCCAATATCGAGTTCAGCAAACCCCCCCGGCTGCACACCCGACAATGTCTCCACCAGCCTAACGTAAGGTTCAAACAGTAAGTAGCTAAACAGGGTGTCGCAGACTGCAACAACCAGCAGAATGAAGATAAATGCAGCTATAGAACGCCGAGCATCAGCATAAGCAATCAGGCGGTGTATGAAAAAACTTATAGAGACGCTCCTGGTTTCCTCATCCTGAACTTCATTCTTACTCACTTGCTGAGAGTCGGAAGTTTCATTTTCCAGTTGAACTGCTTTGTTCATAGTTTATTGAGTGTGCTGCTGTAAAATATAATTAAGCCAGACGAATTATTTTGATTTACGAATTGCGCTCACTCCAGGAAGCTCTTTACCTTCCAGAAATTCAAGTGATGCGCCACCTCCTGTGGATACGTGGGTGATACGCTCACTCAATCCGGAATTTTGAATTGCCGCGGCAGAGTCTCCCCCGCCGATGATTGTCACGCTGCCACTGTCAGTGGCGTTGGCAAGACTCTCTGCAATCGCGTATGTACCTTTAGAAAATTTTTCCATCTCAAAAACACCCATTGGACCGTTCCACAAAACAGTCCCGGAACCAAGAATTGAGTGACTGAATATTTCAATACTTCTCGGTCCAACATCCAGGATCAGCCAGTCCTCCGGAGCACCTTCCTCTACGGAAATTATTCTGGTTGAGGCATTATTATCAAATCGTTCTGCAATCACTGCATCAACTGGAAGCAAAAATTCGACTCCCTTCTGCTCTGCCTCTTGAATCAGGTTTGTTGCTAAATCCAAGGAGTTTTCTTCAAGCAATGAAGCACCTATTTCGTATCCTTGAGATTTTAAAAATGTGCAGGCCATCCCACCACCGATAATCAGGGTTTGAACCTTGTCCAGCAGTTTTTCGATAACTTTAATTTTATCCGAAACTTTAGCGCCACCAAGAATCGCGACAAAAGGCCTCACAGGCTCTGATACTGCTTCACCCAAAAACTGCAGTTCCCTGCGCATCAAATATCCTACTGCACTGTCCTTGATATAGGAAGCCACTCCGGTGGTTGATGCATGAGCTCGATGCGCTGTTCCGAACGCATCATTTACATAAACGTCTCCATTTTCTGCCAATGCTTCACAAAACGAAGGATCATTTTTCGTTTCAGCTTTGTGAAAGCGCAAATTTTCCAACAGCACCACATCTCCGTTCTGCATACCGTTTACCAGAGTTTTAACTTCTTCTCCAATACAATCCGGCGCTAGTGTCACAGGCTGACCTAATAATCTGGACAATTCCACCGCTGCCGGTTTTAAACTCATGCTCTCTACTCTCTCACCTCCTGGACGTCCAAGATGAGACATAAGAACAGCCTTACCTCCATTCTCAATGATATAATTCACTGTAGGCAATGCGGCCTTGATCCGCCCGTTATCTGTTATGTTTAGTTCATCATTCAGCGGTACATTAAAATCCACTCGTGTCAGCACACGCTGTCCTTCAAGATTCAGTTCTTCAATGAATTGATTCTTGTTCATTCGTATATGACCATCAACAAAACTGAATGGTTTGACTGCACAGTCCGAAGATACAACCTCGCTTGAATATAGTAAGCCTGGCACCATATTTTTATTCTCAAGACTATATTTGTTTTGCCTGTTCTCGCAAGACAGATTTACGTATTTTTCCTGTTGAAGTTTTTGGAAGCTCACTGAATACAATTTTTTTCGGAACCTTAAATCCTGCCAGCCTGGAACGGCAAAACTTTATCACTTCTTTTTCCTGGACAGAGATACCTGATTTTAGCACCACAAAAGCACAAGGCGTTTCACCCCATTTATCATCCGGGCGAGCTACCACTGCCGCCTCAAGAATGTCCGGATGTTGGTATAGTACATTTTCAATTTCAACACTGCTGATGTTTTCTCCTCCGGAAATAATTATATCTTTGCTTCTGTCTTTCAACTCAATATAGCCATCCGGATGAAGCACTCCAAGGTCCCCGGAGTGAAACCATCCGCCTGCAAAAGCCTGCTCAGTACCTTCCGGATTCTTGAGGTAGCCTTTCATCACGATGTTGCCTTTCATCAGAACCTCGCCCATTGTCTGGCCATCATCCGGGACAGGCTCCAGCGTTTCCGGGATTCCCACCATCAAACCTTCCAGCATGTGATAACGCACACCTTGTCTTCCTTTGAGCTGAGCTTGTGTTGTTTTATCTTTATCCGCCCATGACTCCTGCCATTGACAAACAACTGCTGGTCCATAAACTTCGGTAAGTCCGTAAACATGCGTCACATTAAAACCTGCTTCTTCCATACTAGCAATTACAGTTGGCGGCGGCGGGGCTGCGGCAGTCATGATTTCAACTTTTTGCGTCAGTTCATAACGTTCTTCCTGTGAGGCATTGCAGATCGTATTCATCACAACAGGGGCACCACAAAGATGAGTAATCCCATGATCAGCAATTGATTTGTAAATGTTTTTTGCCGTTACTTTTCTCAGACATACATGAGTTCCTCCCAGCATGGTAATTGTCCAGGGGAAACACCAGCCGTTACAGTGAAACATTGGTAAAGTCCAGAGATATACCGGACGGTGAGGCATTTCCCAGGCTAACACATTTCCTGTTGCCAGCAGATAGGCACCGCGGCTGTGGTAAACAACTCCTTTAGGCTTTCCCGTGGTGCCGGAGGTAAAGTTTAGAGAAACCGATTGCCAGTCATCTTCCGGCAAAACAGGCTCAAATTCCGGATCTCCCTCCTTAAGAAATTCTTCATACTCCATTTCTCCCAGAAACTCCCCCGACTCAATTTCCGGATCATCTATGTCGATCACAATAATGTTATGTCTAACATTGGATAATGCCCGTTTAATGACTGAAGAAAATTCCCTGTCCGTAAGCAAAACCTTTGTTTCGGCATGCTCAAAAATGTATGACAGTGTTTCTGCTTCAAGACGAATATTAAGAGTGTTAAGTACTGCGCCGGTCATCAAAACACCAAAATGCGCTTCAAATATAGCGGGTATATTTGGGGCCATCACAGACACAGTATCACCTTTGCCTATGCCTTTTTTGCTCAGCGCAGAAGCAAGTCTGCGGCAGCGTGAGTACGTATCCGTCCAGGTCCAGCGTCTCTCACCATGAATTACAGATGTGCCTTGCTGATGAACCAAAGCAGATCTCGAGAGAAAAGAAATTGGTGAAAGTGGTGAATAGTTTGCTGATTGTCGGGGAAGGTCTGTTTCGAAAGGATTGGACATTTTTTTGATGCTGAATGAAAGTTGACAATTGTATTGTACTCTTTTTTTCAGTTAAAAAATATAAAATCGAGAATTTGGATTGAAGCAATTTCAGCAAATTTTTGAAAATTCTATTTAAGTAAATATACTTTTCACAATTGTTTTTTCTACAGAAATAACTGTGAACTTGCCCAGGTTTATAAAATAAGAAATAAATTGGAACAAAATTTTAAACAAACTATAATTGATTCCTCTTAAATAATTTGACTGCTTGTATAATAAAAAGAATACTCACAAAATGAGTTGTCAAATTATTAGCTTATTTGTGCAAAAAGATCAATCAATTAACTTCCTCCAGCGGAAGAATATATGGGATTACTAACAACTACGATTGGAGCCTATCCTAAACCAGATTATGTAAATTTGCCGGATTGGTTTGATGACCTGGACACATCCGAGCCGACTGAAGGCTGGGCTGAAGCGATGGAAGCAATGGGTAAAGATGCAGAAAGCATTATCGAAAAAGGTACCCATGAAGCTGTCAGAGACCAGGTTGATGCAGGAATCGATATTCCTACTGATGGTGAAATTGCCCGTGAAAACTACATACACTACCACTGTCGACATCTTGAAGGAATGGACTTTGTGAATCTTACTGAAAAAACGTTGCGTACAGGTAATTACTCTTCCTTTTTACCAACTGTTAGGGGTCCTGTAAAGCCGCGGAAGATGTTCCTTGCACAAGACTGGAAACGTGCACAAAAAGCCACTGACAAACCGGTAAAAATCACAATGCCTGGCCCGCTGACAGTTTCAGATACAGTTGTTGATGAATACTATGGCAATCACAAAGATTTCGGCAAAGCAATCTCGGAAGCACTCAATCAGGAAGTACACAGCCTTGCAAATGCAGGGTGCAGATATATTCAAATTGACGAACCGCTCTTTGCCCGTTATCCGGAAAACGCAATAGAATTTGGAGTGGAAAATCTGGAGCGTGCCTTCCATAATTGTCCGGAAAATGTTACCCGTACAGTTCATATCTGCTGCGGCTATCCGGATAAAATTGATAAGGATGATTATCCAAAGGCTCCGAGAGAATCATATTTTAAAATTGCTGAAGCTATGGAAAACTCTTCCGTAATGGCCATATCACTGGAAGATGCACACCGTTATAACGACTTAAAACTGCTGGAAATTTTTAAGAATACCACAATTATTTTTGGAGTTGTTGCAATTGCAAAATCTCGTGTTGAGTCGGTGGATGAAATCCGAAATCGTCTGACGGACGCACTGGAACACATCGACTCAAACAGGCTTATTGCAGCACCTGACTGCGGGCTTGGGATTTTAGGGAAAGAACTGGCTTTCAGGAAATTAAAAAATTTATCTGAAGCAGCACATTCAATTGAAACATAAACAAAAGAATGAGCGCCCAAAAAACAATTTCTGTCAATGATATCAGTCTGTGCAATGAAAATTCATTTGTGCTGATTGGCGGTTTAAATGTGCTCGAAACTAAGGACTTGGCTTTGAAAGTTGCAGAAACTTTCAGGGAAGTTACCAGTCGTCTCCAGATTCCTTATATTTTCAAAGCCTCTTTCGACAAAGCAAACCGCTCCTCCATGGATTCATTCAGAGGGCCTGGAATGGAAGAAGGTCTGCGGATACTTGAAGAGGTAAAACAAGCATTTGAAATACCGATCCTGACAGATATTCACGAACCTCAGCAGGCCGAACCTGCCGCAGAAGTAGCCGATGTTCTTCAGCTGCCGGCGTTTCTGTCACGCCAAACTGATCTGGTTTCTGCATTGGCAAAAACAAAGGCTGTGATAAATATAAAAAAAGCACAGTTTTTATCTCCGGAAGAAATGGGTAACATAATAAAGAAATTCGAAGTTTCCGGAAACAAAAAGCTGATTCTTTGCGAACGCGGTACAAGCTTCGGCTACAACAATTTAGTGGTCGATATGCTTGGTTTTAAAGTGATGAAAAAATTTGGCTATCCGCTGGTATTTGACGTGACTCATTCTCTGCAGATCCCTGGCGGACTGGGCAACTCAGCTGCAGGACGAAGGGAATCCATACTTGAACTGGGATTGGCAGGCTTGTCTCAAAAAATTGCAGGTCTGTTTCTGGAGGCACATCCAGACCCTGACAAAGCACTTTGCGACGGGCCCAGCGCCCTGAGGCTGGATCAGCTTGAACCATTCTTGGAACAGATGAAGGCAGTTGATGAACTGGTAAAGTCGTTTGAAACACTGGACACAGCATAAAAAAATACAAATCAAAAGAAAGAAATGTCAAAAGAATATCAAGGAGGCTGCCACTGTGGTGCCGTCAGATTTACATATTCAGGTGAGGAAATTCGAAAGGGAGTTTACTGTAATTGTTCAATTTGCGTGCGTAAAGGGGCCTTGATGAACACAGAGCCTATTTCTCCGGCAAACTTAAAAATTGAATTCAAAAATGATGCTTTGGGCCTATATGAATTCGGTACGAAAACTGCCAAGCACCATTTCTGCAAACGCTGTGGAATATATACATTCCACCAGACCCGAAGCCAACCCGGATTTTACCGAATTAATATAGGCTGTATAGAAGGGATAGACCCATTCTCCCTGGAGACGGATCTTTTTGACGGTAAAAATCTGCTCTGATTATTCTGATTCCATTTTCCTTATAAGCGAGCGCGCCTTATGCTGCCAATATGCCACAGGAAAATTTTGTCTGAGAAATTTATGTAATGCTTCATTGGCCTCCATGTTGCGCCCCTGCTGTTTGTACAATTGGGCCAACACAAAATTGCTGAAAGGATAGACTCCCGGGAATTCCTGCTGCAGTTCCATCAGGTCCCGAATCCCCCCTTCATATTCGTCATGCTCCGGACTGTATTTCAGAAGTGACTCATATGCATCATATGCACTTTTATAAGTACCCTGTTTAATGTAAGCAATACCCATGTTCATGCGTGCATAATTTAATTCCGGGTTCATAGCCAATGCCTTCAGGCTGTTATCAACAGAAGAGGCATAATCTCCAAGCAAATAGTAACCCCAGCCTAAATTTCCATATAAATAAGGATCCTCACCATAACGCAGCGCGTTTTCATAAGATTCAATTGAATTTCGGACATCTTTCAAAACATACTGTGCAAGACCATCAGGCTGAAGCTTATAACCTTTATAGTAATGAACTGTACCTAAATCCTGATACAATTGCTCCATCTGTTCAGGAGATTCTGCATAATAAAGCCCTTCTTTCAAAGTAGTAAGTGCTTCATCATATTCACGTGCTTCAAACAGTCCCCTGCCTGTCAAGGCATAATAATCTGTGGGACCTCCCCTGAAATGAGGACTTCGGGCAAGCTCAAGCCAGCGCTTCAATTTTTCCTGAATCTTATCAACTGGGACTTCTTTTTCTCTTTCAAAAAGATTTTTAAATTTTTGCTTGAGCAATGGCCACAATTCCTCTGCTCCAAAACGACGGCTCAATGAGTGTTTCACCGGACGTCCTGTATCCCACCACTCATCCCAGAATGAAAGTTCCCCTGCAGAAGAACGTAATGTTGTAAATTGAAATAGTTCAGGCTCTCTTTCAAACAAAGAAAAAATAATCACATAGAAACTTACCGCCACAATTAAAATTGATCCAACTGTTTGCAGACGTAATCTTTTTAAATTTAGAGAAACTGATTCCGATGGCTTGGCGACTTCTCTGTTTCCGGAAAGATTATCCGCTTTTTTCCAGGCCAGTTCTGCAGCCTGTTTTTGATTCACATTAAAAAAACGGTTTCCAAGGCGGTAGAATTGTTCTGCAAGTACATCTCCCGTTGCAGAACACTTTTGCAGTATTTTTTGAGCATCATTGTAATTTCCTGAATTTACTGTTTCCTCAGAAACAATGGATTCATCAAGATTAGAAGTCTTAAACTCAGGTGGTTCTTTAATGTTCCGTCTCATATTGAGTTTTCCATTCATCGTAGCTTATGCCTTCAAGACGGGCATTACTTTTTCGGTGCGAAGTAACTAAATACTTTGTTATGTAGTAACTGATTATGGAAAATGGCACTGCATAAACAAAACCTCCTATAACCATTGGCCAGCCAAGGTCAACCAGCAAGAAACGTGTACCTTCGGCTATTTGGTCCATCATATCTCCTGTTTGTGAAATTCTGCCAAGTGATTCGGCAAAATGTTGGTAAGAAAGTCCATGCTGAATGTCAAACACCAAGTAACCAGTGACTAAAAATAAATAATACATCGGCACCATTGTCAAAGGATTCGAAATCCAGACCATAGCCACCCCCACCGGCAAATTGAAATGACTGCCGAATACATAGCGGTAGATAGTCCAGACAATTGCCACAAGATACATCTGCACTCCAACTGTGGGAGTTAGGCCCATGAAAATACCGACAGCAACTCCAAGACTTACCTCTGATACAGGTGCCCTTGAATGCAAAACAGGATTGATAAATTTTTCCCTGATATACTTAGCTATTTTTTTTTTCATTCTACCATTTACCCTGGTTTTTCATTGAGGCCCAAGGCTCTTTAATAGGTAATGCATCGCCATTTTGCAGTAATTCAATTGAGATTTGATCTGGACTACGTATGAAAGCCATTCTTCCGTCCCTTGGTGGACGTAGAATTGTTACACCATCCCTGCTCAATTTCTCACAAAAATCATATATATTATCAACTCCGTATGCAACGTGTCCAAAATTATCTCCTCCACTGTAGGGTTCAGCTTTCCCCCAATTGTATGTCAATTCCAGAGGAGGATCATTTTCATCAGCGGCAATAAAAACAAGGGTGTATTCCCCTTCAGGAACCTCCTTGCGCCTGACTTCTTTCATTCCAAGTTTGTTGATGAAAAAATCCAGTGCAGTATCCAGGTTTTGAACACGTATCATGGTATGCAAATATTTCATTCTGACCTATTAATTATGATTGTTTTCCAGACCAGCTGGCACAGTATGTTTTCTTGCTCAGGTGCGTCAATTATTACCTGTACATTAACCTTAATGCAAGTTTGGGATGATCCTTCAAGAATTTCATATTTTAATGCAGGAATGGATTCAACAAATGTTTGATAAGCAGCATCATGTTTACAATAATTAATTCAGCATTTGTAAAACCCTATTTTTTAAGCATTTTAATTCTCCAAAGACATTATAAGTATTTGAAACACGGGACTGCCAAACTTGCACATGGTTAATGTTATGTATAAATTGACACGTGGCAAACTCTTATAGAGTCTTCAAAAAAGGACTGACATTAAGATTAAATGCTTTTAAAGAATTCTACTTTCATTTGAAATTTCAACATCCTTTTATAGATTAAATCTATGAAATTTAATTATCCCGGTCTTAGTGATAAGGCAGTTACTGAATCACGAGAAACTTACGGTGCAAATGTTGTTACAACTCAGGAATCTGAGAACTTTCTTGATAAACTGCTTAAAAACTTGAAAGACCCGATCATCGTCATTTTGATTGTTGCCTCGGGTGTCACTTTATTATTGGCTGTTTTAGGATTTGCTCCTTGGTATGAAGTATTGGGAATAGCAATTGCTGTAGTCATGGCGACCTTGATTGCCAGCTGGTCTGAATACAGCAATGAAAATGAGTTCCAGCTATTGCTAGAAGAAGCTTCTAAAGTCAAGTTTAAGGTTTTCCGAAATAACACGTTAAATGAAATACCCATTGATGATTTGGTTGTTAACGA
>JAKUUF010000026.1 GCA_022448705.1 SAR324 cluster bacterium
CCTTGAGATAGTTTTGAAACCATTGATTTGAATATTGATGAAGTCCAGTGAATGGCTCATCAAGAATCAGAATTTCAGGTTTACAAAGCATCAACCTTGCGATCATCAAGCGCATTTTCATCCCACTACTGAAATTGCCGACTGGCAGCCGAGCTACGTGAAGCAGGTCTGTTTTCTGCAGTACTTGATCAGTATTGCTTTCAAGATTTTCTACACCATAAAGTGTTCCGAATACACGTAAATTATCTACTGAACTCAAATCCCCATACAATCTGTTTTCATGTGAGATTATTCCAATTTTTTGCCGCCATTCACGCAGACTCTCCTTTTGATTTGTTCCGTTAAAAGTAATTCTGCCATGAGTTGGTTTAGATAATGTACTGATAATACGAAGCAATGTTGACTTTCCTGCTCCATTATTGCCGATAAGCGTTACGAATTCTCCTGTTTCAATTGAAAAGCTTATGTCATTGAGAACACAGCGGTAGCCAAAGCGCTTAGTTATATGTTCAAGGCTTAAGATAGCAGGCATGCCGGGGGAAGGAAGATTAGAATGGAGTTCGTGCTATTGCACAATAGGGTAGGCTTCATCCACAATGGGTTGATTTTTTGCGTTCCATATCATAATACGCAGTAATGTGCCTGGTTTAACTTTGGTGAATGTTCTTCTTATAACTCTATATCTTCTTATTTTGTAGGGAATGGAGTTTTCTATGCTCAATGGAATATCTTTATCAAGGTTCTTAGGGGAAGAAAGAAACATTCCTGTTCTTCCAATTTCAAGCTTTTTGGATTTGTTTGTCAGGTAGAAACTTACCTTAATTTTTCCTCCACTCGCATCTATCTTTAACCTTTCAACTGTGACAGGAGGATTAGCAATTGATTTGGATTTCAGCATTTTAACAGAGGCAGCAGCCTTTTTGTTGCGTTTTTTCTCTTTCAATTCAAATTTACGAATTTCATTTTCCAGCTCACCTATTTTGGCCCTAACATTCTCATTTTCGGTTTTTGATTCCGTTAAAGAAACTTCAGTGCTGCGAAGCTGCTGTTCCAGAGAACGAATTCTGAGCTGGAGGTTATTGATTTGATCTTGGGTAGAAGTTTTTTCGCTCTGAAATTGCTGTACTACTTGTTCCCGTTGCTGGAGTATGGATTTCAGTTCAGATAATTCTTCTGCTTGCTTCTCTATCAGAGATGCCTGCTGTTCGTTAAGTTTTTTTTGTTTAGAAGATTGAGATAAAACCTGCTGTTCCCATTTTGAGTCACGTTGGCCGGTCTCCCTTAATTTTTCAACAAGACTCGTACTTCTTGATTTTACCCGTTCTAAATGCTCGTTCAGAATTTCAAGGTCCTTAATGTGGATATATTTCAAGTATGCAATTGTTGCTGACAAGCCAATTATGATTAAAATCAGCAGGATGATTATAAATTTGAAATTTCTTAAAAAGAACGACGTGATTTTATTGTCGCCGACGACATAAAAATTGGGTTCCATCTTGTTTTTTGTTTAAATCAGTGAACAGTAATGTCCAGCTCTGCAGCAAGCCTGTATATTTGGCCTCCAATATTCTCCAAAGTACCAGTTAATTCTAATTCTAGCAAGGTAGCCAGCAAGATATTCATTTCAATTTGTGTTTTCGCGTGAATTGCGTCTATTTCTTCTATCCCATCACTCAGAGCCTTTAGTATGCTGCTCCGAATCATAAGGTAATAGAGTATTTTTTGTCATCATATACAATGTTTATGAGTGTTCACTCAGTGCACGTGCCACATCTCTTTGAGCTTCGCGTTTTTTCATATTTTGACGCTTATCGTGTATTTTTTTTCCGCGTCCTATTGCAAGTTCCAGTTTAATTAAGCCATCTTTCAGGTATATTTTAAGAGGAATCAGTGTCAGGCCCTGTTCTTTCAATTGTCCATAAAGGCGACGTATTTCTGAACGATGCAACAGTAAACGTCTCGGACGAAGCGGTTCATGATTGTTTCTATTGCCATAGTCATAATGTGAAATATGGGCATTCAGTAAATATACCTGCATTTTTTCATCTACTCTGCAGTAACTTTCTGCAAGATTAATTTGTCCTGATCTGATGCTTTTAACTTCTGTACCTTTTAAAACAATTCCTGCTTCGAAAGTTTTTTGTATGTCATACTCGAACCTTGCTTTACGGTTTTTTGCAAGTGGTTTAATTTTCATATCAATGGATCATTTGTGAATAAGAAAGCAGAATGAAGAAAAATCAATTAGATGGATGGTGGAGTCATTAGGCAATACCCGCCAGATCAGGGTAATTAGATTTTGCCCATGATATTGCTTGCTCATTTGTCTGCAGGTCTCCGTTTAATTGCTTTTCAAAAGCCAGCTTCAAAATTTTTCCCATTTCAGGCCCGGGAGACATTCCAAGTTTTAACAAGTGTTTTCCCATCAGCAGAGGACGCGGCCCCTCATCTTTAACGTTCATCCTTTCAGCTTCTGCAAGCAGCCAGTCTCCTGCCTCAAAACATTCCCTTTCTTTTTCAGTCAGATTTCTCCCTAGATAGTCCGCTTTTGCCAGCAGAATCAGATCAGGTATCCGGACACGTAATGCGAGCCGCCTGATTGTTCCGGAATTAATCCGGTCACGCTCATTGAAAAGTTGAATTGGCCGGAGGTGCTCTTTAACCATACTGGTTACTTGCTTAATTAGATCCCGATCATCAGTAAGTCTCTGCAGAAAATGTAAAGTGGGAGCGATACCGTCCGTATCATGGGAGGGGCTTCTCCAGCGCCCGCGTAAAAATTTGGTTGTAAGAGGCTTGCCAAAATCGTGACAAAGCGCTCCAAACATCAACACCATATCTTTTTTTTCAATGCCTGTTCTGAGCCTTGCAGCTTCGTCAAGTACCATCAGGGTGTGAGTCCAGACATCTCCCTCAGGATGCCATTTTGGGTCCTGGGGTACTCCGATAAGCGCCTTGAGTTCCGGAAAATAGTTTAAGACTCCAAGTTGTTTTGCAGCCTTTAAACCAATGGAGGGTCTTTTTGCCTTCAATAGCAATTTCCGAAACTCTTCAAATATTCGTTCTCTTGGCAACTCAGAAAGATCTAATTTTCTGCAGAATTTTGCAGTTTGAGCTGAAATTTTAAATTCAAGCCTTGCTGAGAACTGCATGGCTCTAAAAACTCTCAGGGGATCTTCAGCAAAAGCCGGCCCTACATGCCTTAATTTTTTATGTTTTATATCCTCAATTCCTTCAAATGGATCCAATAGAGTATTTTCAAGCAGATCATAACCCATGCTGTTAACAGTAAAGTCGCGCCGGGATGCCGCCTCCTTGAAACTCATTGCGGGGTCGGTAATAATCTTAAAACCCCGATGGCCTTTGCCGGTCTTTTGTTCTCTTCTGGGCAAGCTGAAATCGTATTCTGCTGTTGGTGTTTTCAGCTTCAGAACTCCAAAGGATTTTCCTGCAGCATGTATGTTGCCAAATTTTTGCAGCACAGATTCCAATTCCTGCATACTCAAGCCGAAAACTTCCACATCCAAGTCCTTGGAAATTCTCCGGTCCATGAAATGGTCACGTACTGCTCCACCAACAAGAATTCCCCGTCCTTCGGAGCGAGCAATTGCTTTTGCTATTTTATTTAGTTCTGAAGAAACCGGGAGGCGGGACATAAAGGGGCTTCATGTAATAAATGAAAAAGTTTGCAAGCACCTTCAACTATTGTTAGAGACCACAATACCAAACAACTCAATTTGCCTCAGGTATAATTCTTTGACAAGCAGATTGATGTAGTTTTGATTTACGTATTCTAAGTGCTTTATACCAGCAAAAATTTAATCAAAGAAGAATATTATTTGATAATTTAATTTCTGCGGCGATCTTTTATACCGTGGAATTGCTAATCTAAATGATGTAAAAATTACCTATAAAATCAAACAATTTAAAATTAAATTAAACTAACACAGCAATATTAATTTGCTGATCATAAACTTTAATGTGAAATTCATTCAATATTATGAACATGATTCAGTTATCTTTTAATAACTTTTCAAAATAATCGATTGTCGGCCTGAGACCCTCTTGGAGAGTAATTTCCGGCTGCCAACCAAGTCTTTGTTTAGCCAGTGAAATATCTGGTTTTCGACGAACCGGATCATCTTCTCGTGCATCTACTTTTACTATTTTGGAGACTGAATTAGTCATTTCTAGAACTTTTTCGGCCAATTCAATAACAGTGAATTCATCCGGATTTCCAGTATTTACCGGGCCCGTAAAATTTTCTGTTTTCATCATACGGTACAACGCATCCACCAACTCTGTTACGTAACAAAAGCTTCGGCTTTGTTGTCCGTCTCCGTGAATGACTATAGGTTCACCTCTGAGTGCTGCAACAATAAAGTTGCTTACAACTCTTCCGTCATCAGCATTCATTCTTGGCCCGTAAGTATTAAATATTCGCACGATTTTTACATCGATCTGACTTTGCCTGTGATAATCCATCATCAAAGTTTCGGCCACACGCTTGCCTTCATCATAACAACTGCGCAATCCTATGGGATTAACATGTCCTGCATAACTTTCCGGTTGTGGATGTACCTGAGGATCACCGTACACTTCGGAAGTTGATGCCTGTAAAATGCGGGCTTTAACCCTCTTTGCCAAACCAAGCATGTTAAGCGTTCCCATAACACTGGTTTTCACGGTTTTTACAGGATTATACTGATAGTGAACCGGAGAAGCCGGGCAGGCCAGATTAAATATCCAGTCAACTTCTACTAGAATCGGCTGCACTATATCATGTCGGATCAGTTCAAAATTTGGGTTGTCCTGCAACTGCAGCAAATTTGATTTTTTCCCTGTAAAGAAATTGTCGATAACAATAACTTCGTGTCCTTCATTAATCAGCCTGTCACAAAGAAATGAACCTACGAAACCAGCGCCGCCAGTAACCAGTACTTTTTCCATTTGAAAAATTTAATTAATAATGAAAAAGAGAAGTAATTATTATATTCAACATGGCTCCAAGGTTCAAGTTACCTGTGGTTAGTAACTGCCTGTGATGTATAAGTAATGTAGCGATTGATCTATAGAAATGTTCATATAGCAGGCTGTGGTTCATTAACGTATGCTTTGGATTTTGAATATAACATTGCGACTATAACAGAGTCAGATTATGATTTTGATTATTATATTATATACAATCAAATAAACCTATTTAACAAAATGAGAGGGACTTTAATACATCTCTTGACTGAGGTATAATTAATGGGCAAAACACATGGAAAGTGATTAGAATCCAAATAGTTAAAATTTACGATGAAAATAGAGAATAAAAACATCTTTTCAAGGAGAAATAATGGTTACTGAAGAAAGACAGAAAGATTTGGAAGCGGCAATACTGCAAATCGAACGCCAGTTTGGGAAAGGTGCAATCATGAAGATGGATGGGTCTTCTGTAGGGCATTATCCTGCGGTTAGCTCCGGGAATTTAGCTTTGGATATTGCACTTGGAATCGGCGGGTTACCTCGAGGTAGAATTATTGAAATTTATGGACCTGAAGCTTCCGGTAAAACTACATTAGCACTGTGCGCAATTGCTGAAGTACAAAATAAAGGAGGAATTGCTGCTTTTGTTGATGCAGAGCACGCGTTTGACCGAAATAACGCCAAGACTTTAGGTGTACAGGTCGAAGACCTTTTGTTGGCTCAGCCGGATTATGGTGAGCAGGGTCTGGAAATAGCTGAGCAGCTTGTAAGAGTAGGTAAAGTGGATATTGTTGTTGTTGACTCAGTAGCTGCTCTGGTTCCAAAAAACGAGCTGGAAGGTGATATGGGTGATTCTCACATGGGCTTGCATGCTCGTTTGATGTCCCAGGCACTACGTAAATTGTCTGGTGTTACCTCAAAGTCAAATGCCATTTTCATTTTTATCAATCAGCTTAGGTCAAAAATCGGAGTTGTGTTCGGGAATCCAGAGACAACAACTGGAGGAAATGCGCTCAAATTTTATTCAAGTATCCGTCTGGATGTTAGACGTGCAAGCCAGATTAAGAGCGGAGATGAGGTGAAAGGGCACCGTATGAAAATTAAGGTTGCAAAAAATAAATTGGCACCACCATTTCGTATTGCAGAGGTTGATTTGATTTATGGAGTGGGAATTTCCAGGATGGGGGTATTAATTGATCTGGCCTTGAATGAAGATATTGTGCAGAAAAGCGGTACATGGTTTTCCTACAATAATGAACGCCTGGGACAGGGACGAGACAACTCAATCAAGTTTCTGGAGGAAAATCCCGAAATTGCGGAAGCCATCAATCTAGAAGTCCGAAAAATTCACAAACTTGATTCTCAAGTTGAGAGTGAAGAATCGAGTGAATCTTCTGCTGTAGAATGAATAGGTCACACAATTATTCAGTCCAGCCAAAACAGTATTTGGGAAAGATTGAATCTTTTCTTAATGGCTTGCTTGATGAAGTTTCAGTGATAGAGGCTCTCTGCGAAGAAAATACTCTGATTGATGTACGTACAGCTCAGGAATACGAAAAAGGGAGCATTCCAGACGCATTCAATTATCCATTGTTCGATAATTTGGAGCGGGCTGAAATTGGAGTAATTTATAGAAAGATAGGCAAAAATGCTGCGGTTGTAAAAGGGCTGGAGTTTTTTGAACCAAGAATTCAGCAATTTCTCTCGTCTCTTACAGATTTAAAATCTAAACGGCTTGTTGTCTTTTGTGCCCGTGGTGGAATGAGATCAGCATCTGTAGTCAGGCTTCTTCAGTATCAAGGTTTTCAGGCGGCTCAATTGCAGGGAGGCTATAAAAGTTATCGTAGTTATGTGCTTAGGCAGCTCAGGAAACCTGTTCCTCCACTGATTGTACTTCATGGCCGTACAGGAGTTGGCAAGACCTTGTTGCTGAAAAAACTTCCGGATCATCTGGACTTGGAAGAATTTGCAGGACATAGGAGCTCGTTGTTTGGAGCAATTAATAAAATGCCTCAGACACAAAAAAATTTTGAAGCTCTGCTCGCTAAGAAAATTCTTGAACTTCCAAATACAAGACCTGTTTTCATTGAGGGAGAGAGCAGAAAGGTGGGAAAAGTATTTATACCTCAGTCTCTTGCGGAAGCTATGAAATACGGGACTCTTGTGTTGCTGCAGGCATCATTTGATACACGAATACGACGAATTGTAGAAGAATATAAAATTTGTGATGAGCAGACTTTCCTGCAAACTGATTCAATATTGCAATCAATGCAAAAAGTACTGGGAAAGAAAAAAGCCGAACAGTTGCGCCAGTGGCTCAGAAAAGGTGAATTTGAAAACATAGTCCATGTACTTCTTGAAGAATATTATGACCCACGCTACCAGCATGCAATGCGCATGAATGAATATGCTCTGAAACTTTCTGCTGAAGATCTGAATAGTGCTGCAGAAAAACTTGTACGATTCCGAAACGGCATAGTCAGCTGCAGAGATAATATTCTCCAAACAGCACAAAACAATAAATTAAATTAGTTTTAGTTTTGTGTTCATATTTGAATCATATGAAACCTAAAACATTTTTTATAGTCCTGGTAATTGCCTTCTTAATAGTTAGCCTTGTTTCAAGTGTATTAGCTGAAAGCTCCAACAATTTGACTGTAGTAAATACACGTTCAGGTTCATATTCTCTTCCTGTTCCTGTACTTAGATTACCAGACCTTCCAATTTTCCCCCTTGTTTCAGTATCGGAAGCACCTGTCCCGGAACTGTCTGACTGGCACAGTTCACGTTTTGTTCCGGATGACCCAGGCTGGCTGGACAGGTCGGGTAAATATTATAAGGAAGGTATAGTGCAGTTATTTCGAGGAAACTTGACTCTGGCATTAATGAGATTTCAAACAGTCATTGAGGAGTATCCTGAAACTGATTGGTTTATTCCATCTAGGTTTTGGCAGGGCCAAATCTTTGCACAGCGCCAAAAATATGCTCAATCTGCGAAATCATTGAATCTATTTTTGAATTCGCTGAAACAAAGCAGGCACTCTGAACGCTACATTGACTTCCAGGATTTTAGCAGGTACACACTTGCTTGGTTGACCTTTAAGCAGTATAAATACAATGAAGTAATTGATATTATTAATAAATATGAAAATAAAATTGATAGTGAGAAAATTCGCAGCCAACTGCTTTATTTAAGATATTTGGCGAATGTTAAATTAAATAAGAATGAGGCAACGCTAAGTGTTCTTGAAAAATTAATAAAGGATTTTCCCAATGATTTCGAACATATTTTACTTTTAGGGGAATTTTATTACTCACAGAAAAGTTGGCGGAAATTAACAAGTTTCGTTGCTACTCATTCTAAAAATACCAAATTTTATAATGATTCAAAAATGGAGCATTTTCTTTGGCTTGGGTTAGATGCTCATTTAAACCTTAAACAATGGAATAAAGCGAAAAAATTAATAAGCACCTTGGAAAAACTAGGTGTACAAAGTACTGATAAACTTGCTAAAGCTTATTTAAAACTGAACCTGCATACAAAACAAATTGAACAGGCGTGGAAAGACTGGATGAATATAGAGGATCAGATTCTTCGTGCACAAGCCTTGAGGGCATTAATACACCGTGCCGTTAAAGTTGAGGAATTTAATTTTTTGCTCAAATTGGAGACTGAGCTTAACTCAATAAACACTTATTGGCGGTCATGGCAGGATGAAGTTGAATTGATTTATGCATACCTCTATCTGCGTCTGGACCAGATAGAAAAGTCGAAAACATTTCTTGAATCATCAAGAAAATATTCGTTGAAGGGAGATGATATAGAGTCTTCAATTGTCAATGAAGAAAGCCTTTTTTTAAGTGCAGTGATCGAGCTGGTTTCTTCAAATTACCAGAGGGCATTCATGTTGATTAAGCAGTTACTCGAAAGCTACCCCGATTCAGATCGACTTTCAGATTATTATTTTTGGTATGGAGTTTTGCAGTATGAAATAGAAAAAAACTCTATGCAGACAATCATGGCCATGCGCCAGGTTGACATAAATGGTAACAGGGCTGATGATCGTCTGTTCCTGCTGGCTAAGGTAAATCATGACCAGCAGAACTGGGCTGCAGTAAACTTGTCTCTTTTAAATTTGAAAAAGTTGTATCCTGAATCACCATTTCTGGAAGAAGGTCTTTATTTACAGTCCCAAGCTATTTTTGAGCAGAAACAATACAATTCAGCACTGGAAATATTAAATGAACTTCAAAACACTTTTGATCCATTAAAAAAGCCGGTAAGAGCAATAAATCTTAGAGTTCGGGTTCTTATGGCGCTGCAAAGATATGAACAGGCAGACGATGTGCTCAGGAGATCGATAACAATGCATGCAGACTTTTCTCTGATAAAATTGAGGATTGAAGTATTGAAGCACATTAATGATCCTCGGCGTATCATTGGTGTTACAGGTCTTGGATTGGGCATTTCTATAAGTGAAGACCAGGGTTTTTTGTTCTTTCACCAGGCAGATGCTCTCTATGAAATGAAACAATATGAGCAGGCATTCACGGTTTATAGTTTAGCATTAAAAAATCCACCGGAAAATAAAAGTCGCTTTATCAATTACAGGATTCTGAAAATTCATTATGAATTGGGTAGAATTGATGAGTTAGAGCAAGGGGCCAGTCTATTACTGGGTGAGGTTCAAGATGACCATTATGCCAAAGAAATACTGCATTTGCTCAGCGGTTATTTTCTTGAAAAAAAACAGAAAGAAAAGGCCAAACCTTATTTAAAACAACTTGTAGCTAATTATGAAAAATCTGTGCGTCAGGAGGACCTGGCACCCGAACAAAGGGTTGAGCAGATTGTTCTCATAGGGGAAATATATAACGATCTGGATGAATATGAGCAGGCAGAACGCTGGTTAAACCATGCATTGAAATCGATGGAAACTATTGAAGACGGCCGTAAGAAATGGCAGTTACGTATACTTAGAGAAAAGGGGTTTGCACTATTTAAACTTGACCAACACAGTA
This sequence comes from SAR324 cluster bacterium, assembly GCA_022448705.1. Classification (GTDB taxonomy): domain Bacteria; phylum SAR324; class SAR324; order SAR324; family NAC60-12; genus Arctic96AD-7. The sequence continues at coordinate 9,994 of JAKUUF010000026.1, forward strand.
AGGCTTTGGCTGCCAGCCTCAAGGTGCTTTACCTAGACCGAAGCTTGTCCGATCAACAAAGGTATGATCTGAATTTAAGAATAGCTTCCAGCTATGTGAAGCTGAACCGCAATAAAGAAGCTAAAGCAATTTATCGTAAAATGCTCAATAATTTTGAAGACAGTAATCGTCAGAAAGAAGTAGAAGCCCTGCTTGGTAATTTGATGTAATAAAAAAATGAAAAAGTAATCTAAACAGAATGTTTCACGTGAAACAATCATCTTATGAGTTTTATAATTATTGCCATTGATGGTCCTTCTGGAGTTGGCAAAAGCACAATTGCCCGAAAACTAGCTGCTGAACTCAGCTGTGTATATGTCGATACCGGAGCAATGTTTCGCTGTTTGGCACTGAGTTGGGGAAAGCAGGGTTGTCCGGAAAGCGATCTTTTTCTGCAGGAACTGGGCGAACAGACAAGGATATATTTTGAAGATGAGAAAACATTTTGTGATGAAATTGATGTGACTGATGAAATCAGGTCAGAGGATATTTCATCACTTGCTTCTAGAATTAGCCTTTTCCCTTCCATCCGTGAAGTGATGAAAAAAAAGCAGCGAGCTTTGGTGAAAGAAGAATGTGAAGCCGGAAATTATAAAGGCGCAGTACTGGAAGGCCGTGATATCGGTACGGTTGTTTTCCCTTATGCAGATCATAAGTTTTTCATAGATGCATCACCTGAAATTCGTGCTGAGCGCAGGTATCTGCAGTTGCGGGAACAGGATGTTGATGCTGATTTTCAGGAAATTCTGTCTGCTCTTGTTGAACGTGACCATCAGGATAAAAATCGAAGTATAGCTCCATTAAGGGCTGCTGAAGATGCTATAATCATAGATACTGGAAACATGAACATTGACGAAGTTATGCAACATTTGCTTGAGAGTGTAGATCGTACAAAGATATATGCATAGCCGGAGCAGCTTAAATTTTTAAGTTACCAATTAATAATACAGAAATCACATGAAAGCAGTCATACTTGCAGCTAACCGCAGTGCACGGCTAAGCCCCTTTATTGAAACCCGTTGCAAGCCTATGATTCGCATAGCGGGACAATACATTCTTGAAAACACTGTCCGTTTTTTAAAAGCAGCAGGAATTAACGATATTCTTCTTGTTGTGAATCATCAGCAGGACTTGATTCGAAATGTGTTTGAAAGCGGACAGAAACATGGAGTAAACATTGAGTATATTGTTCAGAATGAACTTCTCGGAATAGGCCATGCCCTGAATCTATGCCAGTCATCATTGGAGAAAAAGCCTTTTTTGCTTGTCTATGGAGATGTACTGACTGATGACAACCCGTATTTATCCATTCTGCAAACATATACCGAAACTGACAAGGAAGTCGCAATGGTAGCACTGCCGGAGTCTTCCAAGGAATTTGGTAATGTCTACCTTGATCATGAAATGAAAATCAGTCGCTTGATTGAAAAACCTTCAGGTGATCAGGCAAATTATGTTTTTGCAGGAATGTTTGTTTTATTTCCAAACATCTTTGAGCTTTTGGAAATGTTCAATAATGATATTTCCCGGTGCTATGAACATATTATAGGAACTGGCGGCCTTCAGGCATGTTTGTGGGAAAAAGGATGGATTGATATGATTCATCCTTGGCATATTTTGGTTGCAAACCAAATGTTAATGAACTCATGGGAAACAGCAAACATTGACAATAGTGCAAAATTACTGGGGCATGTGCATCTTGAAGGCGCAGTAAGGATTGGACCAAATGTAACTGTTGAATCAGGAACAGTGCTCAAGGGGCCTTGTTATATTGGGGAAAATTCTTATATCGGGAACAATTCACTTATTCGCAACTACAGTGCTATTGGCCCAAACTCTACAGTTGGTTATGGTTCAGAGTTAAAAAACTGTGTGCTTTTTGGGTCCAATGATATTGGACGTTTATCTTTTGTTGGAGATAGTGTTATTGGAGAAAATACTACTACAGGGTCTGGATTGACAACTGTTAATCATACTGCGGAGTATTCACCTGTGATTTGCAAAACAGGTCATGGTGCTGTTGAAACGGGATTGATCAAATTAGGAGCTTTCTTTGGAGACAACGTTAAAATCGGAGTAAGGCATGTAACTGGGCCGGGTTCAATTTTGAATAGCGGGAGTAAAATTCCTGACAGCACTACCATTTGAAATGCTGATTAGGGAATTTTTTGAAGTCAGACTCACAGCATGCGTAATTTTACAATTATCTAAACAATTTTTTCATTCAGGCTTGAAGTCAATTAATACAACATTTTGATTTACTAATTGTTATGTGTGGCATCAGCGGCATAGTGCATTCAGAAAATTTTGGCAGGAGTTTGCTTAATTCCATCAAAAATCTTGAATATCGAGGATATGATTCCTGTGGAGTTGCCGTGATACAGAATGGCAAGATAGATTTGCGAAAAAATATAGGCGGAATTGATGATGTCAATCTGAAAGAACGTTTGGATCAGATGCAGGGCAAAATTGGTATTGCTCACACACGCTGGGCAACCCATGGAGGAGTCACTCAGGAAAATGCTCATCCTCATCTTTCTGCAAATCGAAAATTTGCCGTCGTTCATAACGGTATAATATCTAATTACCAGCAGCTCAGGGAAAGACTGCTTAGTGAAGGTGTTTGTTTTGATTCATTGACTGATACTGAGGTTTTTGTGAACCTGCTGGAAAAATCCTATACTGAAAGTAATGATTTGGAACAGGCTTTCCTGGCAGCCCTTCAGCAGATAGAAGGCTCATTTTCAATAGTAATGCTTTCTTCACATGATCCGGAAAATTTGTACTGCGTGAAAAAGGAGTCCCCCTTATTGTTGGGGCTGGGTGAAGGCTGTAATTATGTTGGATCTGATATAAATGCCTTTCTGGAATATACCAGGAAGGCAATTGTTCTAGATGAGGGTGAATATGTAATTTTGGGTCCTAATGAGTACCAAGTCCGCAGTTTGAAAACTGGTAAAAAACTCAAGAAAAATGTTCTGCATATTGACTGGGACGTAGAGACCAGTAAAAAAGGCGGATTTTCTCATTATATGCTGAAGGAAATATTTGATGAACCGCAGACTGTCAGGCAGGCAATGCAGATTCCGAAGGAGCAAATCGTCGCATTGGCTGAAATGTTTGCCGATTCTTCACGTTCATACATGATGGGTGTGGGTACAACCTATTATGTTGCCAGTATCAGTCAGTACTATTTCTCTGCTCTTGCTGAGTGTTATTATTCTGCATTGAGTTCTGATGAATTTTCGGTTGTGGATATAAAACAGGGAGACATGGTGCTGGCTATTTCTCAGTCAGGTGAAACATATGATACAAAAACTGCGCTGGTATACGCCAAAGAATGTGGAGCAAAAACGGCCGCCATAGTTAATGTTATGGGGTCAGCAATCAGTATGATGGCAGACCAGGTAATAATGCAGGGATCAGGACCTGAAATATGTGTTGTGTCCACAAAGGCGGCATTGGCCCAAACATTCATTATGGTACGTGTAGCTTTGGAGCTGGGGCTTATCAGGAGAAAAATAAAACAAAAAGATTACAAAAAATTTCAGAATGAGATGCAGGAGTTTTCTGAAATTATAGAAATAGTTCTCAATGAACAGTCTGGATTTGTTCGCAATATTGCACGAGATACCAGTCATGTTGAACATTGGTTGTTTCTGGGATGCGGAGTGTATTATCCGGTGGCAATGGAGTCTGCTTTAAAAATGAAGGAAGTCACTTATCAGCACGCTGAAGGCATGCCCGCAGGTTTTCTTAAGCATGGAACTTTATCAATGGTAGAGTCCGCTCTGCATACATTATTTTTTGTACCACCTCCTGAACAAAAAGAACTTCACAAGCGCACACTGATTGCCATGGAGCAGGTTAAATCTCGTGGAGGAACCGTGATTGCCATTATCTTTCAGGGTGATGAACTTGCTCAAAAACTTGCTTTCCAGTCTATAAACCTCCCAGTTGTAAGTTCTTTGTTTGCTCCTTTGTTGCAAATGATAATTGCGCAGATGTTTGCTTATTATGCCGCTCTAGACCTGGGACGAAATATAGATAAACCAAGAAATTTGGGAAAATCAGTTACTGTCGGCTGAGTAGTCATTCTCCCACCTGATTCCATTTATAATTTTGGAAAATTTTATACTTCAACTGCTAAGCGTTTATTTACATTTATAAAGATGGCTATTAACCGCATACAAGGAACTGACGGAATCCGCGGACCTGTCTGTTTGGCAGAAAAGAGTTCGTCTCTCGGTCCGATTGAGGCCTTACTTAATGAAGGTATTCTGACAGAAGAATTATTTGAATTATACACATACTCCTTTTGGCAGTAACTGTTGGATATAGGGTTTGCTGCAGATAATGACATTGCGGTAATTGGCTGGGACCCCAGGGATAGCAGTGGAAGATTCAACCAGGCAGCAGTTAATGGAATCAGGAAAGCAGGAATGACCGCGGCAGTAGTTGATATTCTTCCAACTCCGGCAATTTCACTGTATCAGCTGAAAGTTGGCGCCGCTTGCGGGTTTGTTTTAACTGCATCACATAACAGAGCGGACCAGCATGGTATAAAAATTTTTCTTGGGCACTCAAATCTTAAATTGCTTCCTGAAGATGATAAGCGTCTGACTCAACGCTGTCTCAATCTTGATTATGAAGAACTAAGGACAATACCCCTGACTGGAGAAATTAGCAATGAACATTTACAAGCCAGGAAGTTGTTTATTGATTTTGTTTCCGATCATTTTAATAATTGGATGCATAAGGAATTACTGAATAAGGTCACAGTTATTGTTGATGCAGCAAATGGAGCTTTTTCTCATTTAGTAAAGGATATACTGAATTTTGAAGGATGTAGAATTGAATTTTTTAATTGTGAACCCTCGCGAGGTATAAATTCTTGTTCAGGAGTTGCAGATCTAGAGGGACTTTCAGAGATCAATGCCGATGAAATAGTAAATGGAGCTTTTGCTGAATATGAGGCATTAAGCCAGATTTTATCAATTGGCCGTGAACATCATAGTGTTAGTCAAAACAGACCAGGAATGGTTTTTGGTTTTGTATTTGATGGTGATGGAGACAGATGTTTGTTGCTAAATTATGATCCTTACAATGACCAAGTAAAAGTACTTGGAGGTGATATTCAAGCTTTTCTGCCGGCGAAGTTACTGAAGCAGAAATCAAAATGGAACAAGCCCCCGCTTTATTTGAATACTGTGGAAAGTGACATTGAAGCGGAACGTGCCGTAAAGCTTGAAGGTTTTGAAACAAAACAGTGCGCTGTAGGAGATAAATGGATACTGTGGGAGTCATTTTTAAGCCAGTGGAAATGTAGAATGCAATATTATCTTGAAAATGTCGATGATCCGGAATTTAAAACATTAGCAATTCAGGCAGATACAAATCTTGAACAAATGCAGAATA
>JAKUUF010000027.1 GCA_022448705.1 SAR324 cluster bacterium
CTGCATCAATTTGTTCCTCCATTCTTTGGCGTTTCGGAATCCATTCACATAGCTACCAAGATACTTGCGAAATTCCTTTACTGCTACTATTTCTTTTTTAAAGCTCCTGAACAAATAGAAGTGCTCAAGCGCAACCTCAATTCGCTGAAAATGGGTCGGCAAGGGATATTTTCTCCTGTCCTGAAAACACCATGGATTGCCGATTGCGGCTCGTCCAATCATAAATCCGTCAAGATTACCCAGACGCTTAATACCGTCGTTGTAATCTCTGACATCACCATTTCCAATCAGAGGTATAGAGAGGTGTTTTTTCAGCTCATATATTGGCTCCCAGTAAGCCTGCCCTTTGAAAGCTTGGTTGTATGTTCGACCATGGATTGTCAGCATTGAAGCTCCTGCAGATTCAAGGGATTTGGCAAAATTAATCAAGTTTTTGTGGTCTGTCCATCCCAGGCGAGTCTTTACTGAAACTTCGAGCTTACAAGCACTTCTGATTGATTCAATAATCCTGCAGGCTGTGTCTGTGTCCTTCATCAATGCGCTGCCATGCTGCGAATGTACAATTTTTTTTGAAGGACAGCCCATGTTAATATCTACCCCCCAGATTCCACGGTCTTCCACCATCCTTGAAGCCTCTGCAAATTTTTCCGGAGAATTGCCAAAGAGCTGCATGAAAAATGGATGCTCACAGGGATTGTAATCCATACGGGAACGAAGAAACTCATTTTGAACCAAACCGTCAACACTTGTAAACTCACTGAAAAGAAAGACGTCCCTGTTTATTGATCTTACAATTTGCCGATATGCAGAATTGGTCACTCCGTCCATTGGCGCCAGACATACAATTGGACGCTTGACTTCCGACCATCGCATGGCATGATTGGGAAAGGTTTTTTTCATAAATGAATAATTTTTGTTCTGTTGTCTATTTTTGCAGAAATAACTGTGGTGTTGGTTTTAATGAAAATAAAATAATTATAGATATTTATTCAAATAATAATCAAAGTTTAACTTGAAAGCGAAAATATGTCTATTTCTAAAGATTTTTCAGTGGTTAAACAAAAACCGATTCTTAAGTCTGATTGGACAAGTTTCGGAGCAACTCGTTCCAAATTTATAAACGAATTTGCAGATGAGACTCTCAAAAAACATATTGCTCACCCTGCTTTACCAGAATCACTTTTGCTGTTAAAACAGCAGTTTACCGAAATCCAGATAGGCAGTGAGTATTTTTTTCAGGCAATGAATTTTTTGTGCCAGGGCAAGGAAAGCACTATAAAAGAGAATGAACTGAAAAGCATTAGTTTTCATGTGCTTTTGTCAGGATTTCTCTTGATGCGCAGAGCAGTAAATTCAGGGAGTACCTGTATGCCCTGGACAGAACTTAGAACTCAAATATCCAAAATGCTCATCAATTCAGGGTTTTCCGAAAAGTTTTTTTCTCATGAAAATTGGAAAAAATGGCTTTTGACAATCAGCTCAAATGGTGAACAAAGCAAGCATCAAAGTACTGAACAACCAGTAATAATAGAAAATAATTCTTTGCTTTATTTCGATAAGTTTTGGAAGCGTGAAATCCAACTCATGTCACTGCTGAGCAATCGTTTAAACATGAATCTGAACATAATTGAAAGACCTGTCATTGAAAATGTTCTGAAAAATGTACTTGAAGTTAATCCTGTTCTTTTCCGTGGTAAGCCCCTGGTATTGGCAGAAGAACAGAAAGAAGCAGTTTTACAGGCAATTACTTCACCATTATCAATAGTTACAGGAGGTCCGGGAACAGGAAAAACATCCGTTGCGCTGACTATACTGAGAGTGCACAAAATGCTTGGTTTAGCAGAACGCCCGGCACTTGTCGCTCCTACCGGCAGGGCCGCAAATCGGATGTCTGAGTCTGTGATTAATGGATTAAACTCCATCAAGGATTTAAACAAACTCAAACATGACACGGAACTGCTGAAGTTTGCTGCTGATGCTAAGACACTTCACCGCTTATTAGGCTATCATCCGAACCGACATAGTTTTAGACATCACGAATACGACCCTTTGGAACACGACTTGCTGATTATAGATGAAGGGTCAATGATTGATCAGGAACTTATGGTTCGTTTGCTGAGGGCCTCAAACTCAAAACTGCCATACCTTTTACCTGTACAGCGAATTGTAATTCTGGGTGACTCACAGCAGCTTCCGTCGGTTGGAAACGGGGCTGTGTTAATGGAGCTTACTGAGGATTCAGGTCAGTCAGGTGCTGATTCTTATGAAAATCCTGTACCTGTGGTGAAGCTGGTAAAAAACTATAGGCAGAAGATCAGCGATACAGCAGGAAGAAATATTCTGGGAGTTGCAGCTGTTGTAAATGAAATGGAGATTGCCCCATTTCCTGAGTTGCTGTTTGAGGCGGAGTCTACTGATAAGGAGGCTATACTGAGTCTGGAAAGTCTTGAGGACGCTGCCCTGGAAAATGTTATGTTCCTGAATCAGGAGAATAATATTAATCAACTCAAAGATTTCGGGCAATGGTGGTATGACAAATTTCTCAAGGATGAAAAATTTCTTCAATTGGTTCAAAAGGGATATTCTTTTGAAGTTCCGGAATCAATTGAAAATGACCTGGATTATTTATTCAATTATTTGAAGCGGTTTCGTATATTAACGGCCACACAGGTTTTTTCAACTGGAGCAAAAGCACTCAACAAAATAATTCGGGATTTATGGCTTATGGAAAATGAAGCAAATCTATTGAATTCCGAACATTTTCCTGGTGAACCTGTAATAGTTACAGAGAATAATTATCGGCTTCGGCTTTTCAACGGTGATCAGGGAATCTTTTTAAACTGTTTAAATTCTGAGACAAAAAAATTAGAATTGAAAGCAGTATTTGAGGTTGAAGGTAAAGTCAAAACTTTTTATGGTCATCAGCTTCATCACCTGCAGCCGGCTTATGCTACAACGGTACATAAAAGTCAGGGGTCAGAATTTGATCATCTGGCGCTGATCTTGCCTGAACTAAGCATTGATCCGATAATTGGTAAGCCTGAACCTGGTCGAATGCGGAATATTATGAGCCGGGAAATGCTTTACACCGCATTGACACGTGCAAAAAAATCTGTATTGATTCTTGGAGAGAAAACTGTGCTTGAAACCGCTGCATTGAACAAGGAAAAACGTTATTCCGGACTTGGGTCATTAATAAGAAGTAAAATGTCATAACTAAAGTATTAATTATTCTGCTGAAAAAAAGCGAAGTTAAAAATCTAAGCTAATAAAATGCGTCTACTTATTTTCCTGTACATCTTTCTTTTATCTGCGGGCACAGTCGTGTCTGCTGCGGAAGAGTTGGATTTGTTTCAGGTAGCCAGAAATGGAAACGCGTCACAGATACGTGAGGTTATAGCTTCCGGAACGGATCTGACAGTTAAAGATGCTTCGGGAAGAAACGCGCTGATGCAGTCGGTACTTTACGGAAATCAGGAAACGGCTTTGGTCCTGCTTGAAAACGGGATTGATCTGGAGACCAGGGATGAGTTGGGTTTGACTCCTTTAACATTGTCAGTGCGTTATGGTGATGCGGAAATGACCAGAATATTACTGGAGCATGGCGCAAATGTGGAAAGCAAAATGGAAGACGGTTCGACTCCTTTGATCTTTGCGGCACTGGAGGGACAGCTCTCAGCGGTGCGCCTGCTGCTTGAATATAAATCAGATGTAAGCGTTCGTACTGCATACGGCGAAACTGCCTTGATAGTGGCCTCTTTTGAAGGTTTTTTGGGAATAGTACGCTTGCTTCTTGACGCAGGAGCAGACATAAACGCTGTTAACGATGAAGGATTTAGCGCACTGTTGGCTGCTGCCAGTAACGGTTATCTGGAAGTTGTTAATTACCTCACAACTCGTGGTGCAAAGTCCGAAACACTTCAGCTCCAAAACAACTTAATTTCTCCGGAAAACCTGTTCGGCAGCAGTCGAGAAGAAGTAGATCTCCAGGTTGATTCTAAAGAAACTAATATATCTGAACCGTTTTATGAACTGATAAGTGCAGCAATAGAAGGACGCTTAAGTGTAGTTAATCAACTGCTGGCTAAAGGTGCACAGGTTAATAAAACTGACGATGTGGGTCGTACTGCATTAATGGAAGCAAGTTCCTTCGGACGTTATGGTGTGGTAAAACGACTTTTGGAAGCAGGAGCAGAAGTCAATGTTGCAGACAATCAAAAAATGACTGCATTGATGCTTGCCACACTGGAAGGAAGAGTTAGTGTGGCAAAACTGTTAATTGACTGGAAGGCAGATGTGAACGCTTCGGATGCAGAAGGTATAACCTCACTGATGCTTGCCGGAAATGAAGGCAGGACAGAAATTGCCCGCATGTTGATTGAACATGGAGCAAAAGTCAACTGGCAGAGCAAAAGCGGCAGCACTGCATTAATGGAAGCTGCCTCTGAGGGGCGTACTGATACAGTCCAGCTGCTTCTTGAAGCAGATGCGGACCCTATTCTTTCAGATTTATTAGAAAGAACTGCCCTGGTTATAGCAGAACAGCAAGGACATAATGATATAGTGGAATTATTGAAGTAAGACCATAAGTTCCCCTCTCTGGACTTCTTGTTCTGCAGGACTTGATAAAATTAATCTCAAACTGCAGCAACTCAAATCCCCCTAGTGAAACAATCCCAGTGGAAAAAAAATATAGAGTCAATTGAGGCTGAATTGCTGAAACGTGGTCAGGAAAAAAATGCTCCTGAAATTTTTAAGCAGTTCAGCAGGAGATTGTCTTCCATTATAAAGCAATTATTTTCCAAAACCGGCTCATTTTCTCCGGAAAATTCTTTAACTGTGGAGCAGCTGGCTTTCACGCATTCCCTTCAGTTGTATGATATTAAATCTGTAATGCGTTTGGCTGCAAACTACGATGCAAATAAGGGCCTGAAAGTTGTTCTTCCGGGAATAGAAAAAAGTTACCGCTCCCTTATGGTAATCCCTCAGCTAAAACCTTTCACAAAAAACTCAAAAGAACTCTCCGCTTTAGATGCCTATAAATCCCAGCTTGAAAAATCCCTGAGCGAAGTTCTTGACTGCTATATAGAAGACCTATATGAAGAAGATATCCTGGCAGAAAAAATGATTGTAGTTTCTGCAGTCACAGAATCTGTCAAGAAAAAATTTTTTAGAGAACGTTTAAGCACCTTATTTTCTTCAAATTACCGAGTTTATCTGATGTTGAAAAATCGATATTTTCTGCATCGCCTCAAACGGTCGGGAAATAATTCTACCTTTAATGAATTACAAAAAAGCCGATTGCTGGATCTTACATCTAAGCTTCATAAAACTCAGGGGAGCTCTTTAGTGGAATTAAAAGAAAACACCGATTTCCGAGTTATTGAACATTTGGTTAAAGAACAGATTTCCAAAAGTCCGGAAAAATTAAGCGTAGAATCAGAGTTAATAGAAAAGAGAATAGAAGGTAAAACTCAGAAAAAAAGTTTAACTAAATCAGAACAAACCGAGCAAACTGTGGCAACCAAACCTCTTTCAGTTTCGGAAAGCAAAGAAGCCAGGAATATTTCTTTTGAAACAGTTATCCATGAGCATTCAGAAGAATCAGTTTCTGCCTTTGAGCAACTTTGTGAAACATATTCAGAACCGCTGGAAAAATTATCTTCCAGTATCGGCCCGGTTCCGGAGTGTTCTTCGCCTTATTTCCGATCCAGAGTTGAAGAGTATCGTGATGACTTTGCAAATTATTTTCGTAAACTGCATGGAGGGGACATGCAGGTAAATGCCGCAGCCCACAATTTTACCCTGGAACTGCTGACCCAGCGGGGCAAGGAGTATCACTCGGCTGAACGTTGGGGAGTGATTCCCAAAAGCAGCCATCAAAATCAATCAATTTATTTTAGACCCACTGAAAATGGTGCTGCTGTTTTGGACCGCAAGGCAGAGTGGAATATGCTGATGCATGCCCGCATGCCATTCATTTTTAATGTACCACTGGAAAAAACCAGGGTTGTTGATATTGCAAAAGATAAGCTTTTTATTTTTCAAATTGGAACAGCTTTTTTTGACCAAAACCATCAGAACAAGCTTGATCAATACCCTGATGTATTCTACAAGCTTATGTTTGGCGGTCATCTTCTGGCCAACAAAAATGCTGTAGTTTATGCTGATGAAGAACCTTATTTCACTACAACTCTGGAACAGATGTGGCACTGCAGAGGTCTGGTTTACCTGTTGTTAATTGCAATGTCCCAGCGCTTTGCCATAGAGATGTCGTCCACAATGCAGGATTTTATAGTAGAAGTCCTGCCAGAAACCCTCCAAGTAAACGGATTAATTACTGCCAGTGATTCTTTTCCTGAAGTTCACAATTTAGAAGAAGTAATTTAAATTTTCCCTGAATTTCGTATCCAGTAATTTCCCTCAAAACTGAACTCTTGTGTTCCTTAATCCGATAGGATACAACAGATTGTATGATCCGCTGATTGGGTTCTACAAGATTGTCTGGAATATTCACAATCAGAAGAAATACTTATCACATAAATACAGAGAAGGAATAATATGACTGCAAAAAAGCAAACTGGAGAATCCGGACATCGCCGTTACTCAAAGCTGGTAACTGAGACAAATGCACGTGCTGCCAGCAGGGGCATGCTTTATGGTGTTGGATTCAAAAAAGGCGATTTTCATAAATCTCAAGTTGGTATTGCCTCTACATGGGGAACAGTAACTCCATGCAATATGCACATAAATGACTTGGCAGAGCATGCAGCGAGAGGCGTACGCAAAGCACAAGGGATGCCTTTGACTTTTGGAACAATTACTGTTTCAGACGGTATTTCGATGGGTACGGAAGGGATGAAATATTCGCTTGTTTCCCGTGAAGTGATCGCTGATTCGATTGAAACGGTAGTTGGATGTCAAAGCTATGACGGAATAGTCACAATTGGCGGTTGTGATAAAAATATGCCCGGATGCATGATTGCCATTGCACGCTTAAATCGCCCTGCTGTTTTTGTATACGGAGGAACAATACTTCCGGGAACTCACAAGGGCAAGGATGTTGATATTGTCTCTATTTTTGAGGCAGTGGGTAAACAGGCAGCCGGAACAATTACACAGGATGAACTTGAAGAAGTCGAATCATGCGCTATCCCTGGTGCGGGTTCATGTGGAGGAATGTACACAGCAAATACAATGGCCTCTGCCATTGAAGCTCTGGGAATGAGTCTTCCAAACAGTTCTGCACAGGAAGCAGTTTCAGAGGATAAAGTGCGTGACTGCGTTCAAGCGGGTGAAACAGTCTTACGTTTGATAGAAAAAAATATTTGTCCACTCGACATTCTTACCAGAGAAGCATTTGAAAACTCGATTACCGTTGTGATGGCACTGGGCGGATCCACAAACGCGGTTTTGCATCTGCTTGCCATGGCCAATGCGGCAAAAGTAAACTTGGAACTGGACGATTTTTTGAGAATTGGGAACAAAGCTCCGGTTCTTGCGGATTTAAAACCAAGCGGGAAGTATTTAATGACAGATTTTGTCAAGATAGGCGGATTGCCGCCCTTGATGAAAATGCTTCTGGATGCAGGCCTGCTTCATGGGGACTGCATGACTGTGACAGGGAAGACAGTACGTGAAAATCTGGAAAACGTTAAGCCTTATGAAGATGGTCAGGAGATAGTACAATCTCTTAAAGATCCGATAAGAAAAACTGGTCATCTTGTGATTCTGCGCGGGAATCTTGCTGCTGACGGAGCAGTCGCAAAAATATCCGGAAAAGAAGGGGAGTTTTTTAGGGGAACTGCACGAGTTTTCAATTCCGAGGAAGAAGCCCTGAATCGGATTCTGGATGGTACTGTAGTTAAAGGAGATGTGATTGTAATCAGGTATGAAGGTCCTAAAGGAGGTCCGGGTATGCGTGAAATGCTCTCGCCAACCTCCGCCATAATGGGACGGGGCCTGGGGAATGATGTGGCCCTGATTACTGATGGAAGGTTTTCCGGAGGTTCTCATGGTTTCGTGATAGGGCACATTACTCCAGAAGCTTTTGAAGGAGGTTTGCTGGGTATAGTTGAAAATGGTGATAACATTACAATTGATATTACTAAACGCACCATAGATCTGGAAGTTCCGGAAGATGAAATTAAAAGGCGACAGGATAGCTGGATTCGCCCGCAGGCCCGTTATACCCGAGGAGTACTGGCAAAATACGCAAAATCAGTTAGTTCAGCTTCGCTGGGAGCAGTAACAGATTTGGTTTAAAAAACTATAAACTGAGACGCATGCTTTCCACTGAACAGTTTAAAAAAGATACTTTTTCTGCCCTAAATAATCCTCAGCTGCGTGGTAACTTCAAACGCGCTATGTCCGGATTGATGCAAAAACGTCTTGCAGTATTTCCGGATGATCAGGAATTTTTTCAGCTCCGTGAAATAGGTCATTCCGCACGGGCAAATGCCTTGCACAAGCTTCCGGAATTGCTGCAACAACTGGAAAGTAACTGCAGCAAAAACGGGATTCAGGTTTATTGGGCGGAAACTGTTGATCAGGCCAATCAGCTGGTACTGGAAATTGCACAGCGCCATAATGCTAAAAGCATGGTCAAGGGAAAGTCAATGGTTTCAGAGGAAATGGAATTGAACCATTTTCTTGAACAGCATGGAATTGAAGCCCTTGAAGCTGATCTTGGAGAATATATCATCCAGGTCGATCATGAGCTGCCCTCACACATCATCATGCCTGCGATTCATAAAAACAAGGAACAAATTGCGCAGATGTTCCATCAAAAAGTAGAGCCGAGCGTTTTCGTGGAGAGCGCGGAGGAAATGACAGCCATTGCCCGTAAAGTCCTGAGAAGGAAGTTTTATCAGGCAGATATCGGAGTTTCAGGAGTTAATTTTGCTGTAGCCGAAACAGGAACTCTTTGCTTGGTTGAAAATGAAGGAAACGGTAGGTTTTGTACAACTTTGCCTCCTGTACATATTGCATTGATGGGCATTGAAAAAGTAGTTGAGCATCTTGAGGATGTGCCTCCCTTGCTGAGTTTGTTGACACGTTCCGCAACTGGCCAGGCTATCACAACATACTTCAATATGATAACTTCTCCACGCAAAGACGGAGAAAAAGACGGTCCAAAAAATGTGTATTTGATCATGCTGGATAACGGCCGTACCCAAATGCATTCCGATCAACTATTGCGGGAAACACTGCTGTGCATACGCTGCGGGGCCTGCATGAATCACTGTCCCGTGTATACAAGAATCGGGGGACATGCCTACAGCACAACTTATCCCGGTCCAATCGGGAAAATTCTCACTCCACAAATGAAAGGACTTCACAAGGCAGGATATCTGGCTGATGCGTCAAGTTTGTGCGGAGCTTGCGTTGAGGTTTGTCCAGTCAAAATTCCAATCACCGAAATACTGCTTCGTTTGCGACACCAGAAAGAAGAGGACAAAGGCAATTTCCCACTCACAAGCCCTAAAGCGTGGAAGGCAGGAGCGAGCGATCTGGTTTGGAAAGGATGGAAAACGGTTTTTTCTAATCCGGAAATGTACAGGTTAAAAAGTCTGGGAATTGCTAAACTTGGAAATTTTACTCCACGCTGGATGCCTGTTCTCCGGAATTGGACTTCGGTAAGATCAACCCCTGTTTTTGCCAAGAAAAATTTGCATCAACTTGCCCGTGAAGAAGGATTGTCTTATGAATAGTTCTGCAGCTTCACGCAATAATATCCTGACCCGTCTTCAGCAAACGACTGAGGTTCTCCAAAAAGATTCCGGAAACTTTACCTTCCATGAAGGCAGTTCATTTGACAAAGGCAAACGCTGGTCTACTGAAGAAAAAGTGGTGCGTCTGAAAAGGATGATGGAAGCGGTGCATACAGAGGTACATTTGTGTGGGGAAAATACATGGATAAAAACTCTCTGTTCTGTTTTAGAACAAAAACAGATTCGTAAAATTCTTTACGGTGCAAAAACCGGTTTGGCTCAGGAACTTGTAAACTTGAAACAAGAGTCTCCTGAGATGATACCTGAATTGATTGATTACAAGGATCCTATTGAGGAAAGCAAAGATTTGCTTTTTGAAATTGATGCTGCAATTACAACTACACGTGGAGGTATCGCTGAAACAGGTTCGCTGATCCTCTGGCCCACACCGGATGAACCAAGGCTGATGTCTCTTGTTCCTCCGATCCATATTGCTGTCCTGTACGCCAGTGATATATACAGCACTTTCCGGGAAGCAATGATTTCAGAAAATTGGAGTTCTGAAATGCCCACTAATGCTCTCCTAATCTCTGGACCCTCCAAAACTGCCGATATAGAACAAACTTTGGTGTATGGAATTCATGGATGCAAGGAACTGGTTGTACTTGTACTACAGTAAAATGAACATTTCATAGTTCATGCAGCAAACGGACATCATCATCATAGGCGGAGGCATATTAGGCCTTGCCACAGCTTACCAGTTTTCCCGTGAATATCCGCGCCTGAGCATCACAGTACTTGAAAAAGAATCACAACTGGCCATGCACCAGACCGGTCATAACTCCGGAGTTCTGCACACTGGAATTTACTACAAACCAGGTTCATTGAAAGCAGTAAACTGTCGTGAAGGAAAATCAAGAATGGAGGATTTCTGCCGAAGGGAAGGAATTGAATTTGAAATCTGCGGTAAGGTGATTGTGGCAGTAACGGAGAATGAACTGCCTGTTCTGGAAATGATTTATCAACGCGGCAGAACCAATGGTGTCAGCTGTGAGATGATCAGCCATGAACAATTGCGCGAACTCGAACCTCATGTAGCAGGAATTAAAGCTATCCATGTTCCGGAAGCAGGCATTGTTGATTTTATGCAAGTCTGTGAGAGACTAGCGGAACGCGTTTGCGAAGCAGAGGGAAACAGCATCGTGTGCTCCGAGAAAGTAATTGGCGTTCGTCAGACTGGCCACAGAGTGGTTGTTCAGACTCATCAATCTGAATACGAAGGCCAATTACTGGTGAATTGTGCGGGATTATATTCAGATAAAATTACCTCTATGACTCAAACTCCAGATGCTAAAATCATCCCCTTCCGTGGAGAATACTACATGGTACGTCCGGAAAAACATTATTTATGCCGGAATCTGATCTATCCTGTTCCGGACCCTGAATTTCCTTTTTTAGGCGTTCATTTTACTCGAATGATAAACGGAACATTAGAGTGCGGACCAAATGCAGTGCTGGCATTTGCGCGTGAAGGCTACACTAAAAGCAAGATTAATCTTCTGGAACTTGCAGAAGTTTTGAGTTACAGGGGATTTTTAAAATTGGCATTTAAATACTGGAGTGCCGGTGCCGGAGAGATGTGGCGCTCCTTAAGCAAAGCAGCTTTCGTTCGGGCTTTGCAGCGCTTGATTCCCGAAATTAAGGCCGATGACCTGGAATCTGCACCGGCAGGGATTCGGGCACAGGCAGTGATGCCCAACGGTAAACTGCTTGATGATTTTCTGATTCAGCAAAATGTGAACATCATCAATGTCTGTAATGCTCCATCTCCTGCAGCGACATCATCCTTGAACATTGGGAAACATATTGTGGAAATTGCAGGAGAAAGATTTGGAACTGAGCCCTGAATTTATAATTTCAGAGGGTATTCTGCTTAATAGGAGTTAGGAGATAGATCTTCATTATTCCAGCGTTCTAGTACTTCATTCAGCATTTCTGGCGGGATTTCGAACTTTCCTTTAACTGGTGATACAAGGAATTCACTATTAGGCCATCCCAGAGAAAACAATTTTTCAAAACAAAACTGGCCGCTTGAAAGTTCGGGTCGAATTTCCAATATTCTAGCATCTGCAGGTGCGAATAAAACATTCGTCAATCCTGCTCCATGTGCTGCAATAACATGGGAAGCTGTACGGAAAAGTTCAACCTGTTCCATGATAGTCATCTGTTCAAGGTAAACTTTACGAAAATTGTGCTTCCTCAGCAAAGGCATAAATTCATCCTCGTTTGACAGGTGCCGCCTGACTGCCAGTTTACGAGAAACATATATTCGATTTAATGGTATTGAACCATTAGAACCTGCCTGAAAATTTCTGGGAAGTAAATTTTCAAAAAAAGTTTGAATTTTTTTAACTTTTTCAGAGTTCCATTCAGGTAAGTCCATTGCAGGTATGTAAAGTATTTCAACTTTAACTGTACCCTTCGGCAGGATCTTAACCTCAAACTGTGCCTGTTTCAAAAATTCTATAAATGATTGCGGCATAAATTCAGGAACCAACACAGGATTTCTGGGTGCTTCAATCAAGTGAGGGAGCAAATCAGTCAGCAGGTGATAATAGCTGTATATATGAGGAGATATTCCTGAATGGTATGTGCCCGAAAGTAAAGATGCGTCTGAAGGGTCAGGTAGGCCTTTTCTGAGACGAGACTCAATTATCCGGCGATGCTTTCCTGCACCAGGATTTTTTTCCTGACAGAGTAAGTTCCATGGATATTTTTGAAAATGAAACCAGATTTGATCCCCTGATTTAACTAAACCATCCGCTCCGCAAAGGAAAGCGTTCTCAACTATCAAGGGCATGGCTTAATCAGGAATCAGTCAACATGGGACGGAGTTCACTGTTGATCCAAATTTGTTTATTATGTAAGACATATCATTACCCATATTAAAAAAGGTAATAATCACTATATTCTCCGGGTGTAATGTTATTGACCCAATTGTTCAGGTCTCTTACCTCTTCAATATTATGGGGTATGACCGCATAGGTGAGAGTGTCAAAGCTGACCGCAAGTTCATCTGGACTATTGCTCGATCAGTACAAAACTAACTTTATGAATGAAGCCCTTGCCACCACTGATCATCAAATTCAACGCTGCATTAGAAAGCAGCTGTAAGCAAATCAAGGCTCCATTGGGGTGATTCCATCGAAGTATTGTAATCAGGTTGGGGAATAATTTTTGTGGGCGTCAAGGCTAATGATTGTGAATTCATATCCAAATGGAATAAACCCTTTTGAATTCCATTACTCATGAACATCCCGCTATCTGTTTGTGCTTCAAAAACCCCAACAGCCATTCCTGCAAACAAGCCTATAGCCATGCCTCTAACCACATATTTAGGAAAAAATTTATCTTCCTTATCATCTTCCTGTAATGCCCATATCGCAACACCGGAAACCCCCCCGATTGCTGCACCCCAGACACTGTTTTTGAATACTATTTCAAGAGTTTCTGAACTTGCGGGACTGGGACCACTAAATAATATGGTAAGGGAAAGAGAGCAAATCCCCAAAGTTTTTTTCAGCCAATTCATACCAACCTCCATGTTAAGGCGTGAAATATTTTTATATTTGCTGCATTTTTAATCTTGTCTGTAACCGACTGTCAGTCTTTTACAGGTGAGATCTTTATGCAGCTGTTCTTTCAGTTTTTAATGAACTGAATAGGTCAAATTTTTCTTACGCTGCCTGAAAAAAAACTTTGCAAATCCTTGACCAGTTTTGCTTTTGAGAAATAATTAAAGAATTTTTTTATTAGGAATAATTAAAGTTTTTCAGAAAGGAACCAGTTTATACTTTGCAGGATATAGATTGATTTTGGGATAAAAGGTCTTCAAGCTTCAGTAAAAAATTAATGTTGGAGTCAGTCTTGTAAAACAGGAATGAATAATGGTGATGTACCATTATTCCAAAATCAACCTGGTCACTCTTATTGCAACCAATAATTTGTGTAAGCGCAGTTAAATGTTCTCCACTTCCTCTCGAAGCATCTTCACTAATAACAGACCACTGATCTTGAATATAATGCAGCTGCTGCTGACGAGCGTAATCCCAGTTTTTACAGCCAGCAGCACCGACAGTGCTGGCTGCAATGAAAGTAGGGGATGATGAAACATCCATAGAAAATGCACCGGGGTCATTATCAGCAAATCCCATTGGGCCACCCTTATGACAGGCCAGTAGGATATCGCTACAAAATAAAATTCCCGGAAGTGCAAGTAATACTGCGTTCCAGCTAATTTTTTTGCAGATTAAGATATTCCGCATGTCTCCCTTAACTCCAAATTTTTCTGCATCCATAGTCTGAGCTCAGTCAAAAACTCGTTAGACTGCCTTGAAGTAGCAAATATTTCAACTGTTTGCTGACGATGCTCCTTCAACATATCAGAAAAAGCATCTTTAGAAGAATGTGGGCATTCCATCAGCCTGGACAATGCTTCAATATGGGGACCCTGGCCCTGCACCGTTTCGGACAACAATTGTTCGTGTGACTTTTTAAGAAATTGTCTCAAGACATATGCCGTGTAACGTTCGTATCCAAAATCCCAATTTTTACATCCTAAAGTACCAGAAGTGCTTGCACTGGAATAGACTGGAGAATAAGTCAGATCTACCCAAGACATGATCGGATCTCTGGAGGAAATACCCATGAACCCTTCTCCTCTGCAGGCTGCTTGAGTTTCAGCTCTAATAAAAAAAAGGATAAACACTGAGACTGTAA
>JAKUUF010000028.1 GCA_022448705.1 SAR324 cluster bacterium
GCTTTATTGGGAATTATCATTTCAAAGATTCTATATTACACAGTATTTAAGAGAGAATTTGCTAAACTTGCAGGTTCTTCAAACGACGGAGAATATGTGGAATATGTTAAAATAGATATTGAAACTAGTGAAAATCCAGTTCCGGCTTGGATGACAGTGGTTCATATCTTTTTCATGTCCTGGACAGTTTTCAACGCACATTATCCTCCACTTTTTATTGGTGGATTTATGTTTTTCCTTGGATTTGCGATTGCAACCAAAGCTCATCAGGGATATACAAATCTTAAATCACCCTTGCTCGTTGGCTTTTTCCTAGCTGGGTTAGTTACACACGGAGGACTACAGGGTTGGTGGATTGCTCCGGTTTTAGGATCACTTGGAGACTTACCTTTGATGCTGGCAGCCATTTTATTAACAGCTTTCAATGATAACGCGGCAATAACCTATTTAAGTACCTTAGTTCCAAACTTTTCTATAACAGCTAAATATGCCGTAGTTGCCGGAGCTGTGACAGGTGGAGGCCTTACCGTTATTGCAAATGCACCAAACCCGGCAGGACAGTCAATTCTGTCAAGGTTTTTCCCAGGTGGAGTAAACCCAGCAAAGTTGGCTTTGGGAGCAATAATACCTACGATCATTATGGGTTTTTGCTACATGGCTATTCCGCAGGACGTTCAAGATCCGCAAAATGCAAAAACAATTGCATATGAAGATTCAAAATAAAACTTATTAATCAATTACAAATATAGCCCCAAGTTTGTTCAAATTGTTTTAGTAATTAAATATATTTTCCTGTATACCCTAGATTTCAGAAGAAATTGTTCTTAAATTGCATAAAAACGCTGAAGAAAATAATAGTTTAAGAAAAATTCTTTTTTTAAACTTTTTCCAGATGATCAGATAAAAAAAGTAATTATTATTATTTGATTGTAGTCAAAAAAAATTACTGACCCCTTGCAGGAGAAAAAATTATGTCTCGATTAATTAAATGGTATGCGCTCGCTGCCATATTAGCATTGATAAGTTTAAGCATCTACGCAGCAGGAGGTGGGAATGATGATGCTGCTCCTTTCCCTGTACCTTTAAGCTGTTATTCTGAGATTGCTGGTTCCCCAAATTTTTTAGAAGACGGTTGTGACAGGGTCCATGGAATTGAAGACTTTAAGGATCCTGAAGGAGCCAGTATGGGCGAGCTACTCAGCCATCGCATAAGTGCAAACCCATTTAACCTGATTGCAACTCTAATTTTCATTCTTGCAATAATTCACACCTTTATGGCCAATAAGCTGACTGCAATTGCACACAAAATCCATGAAGAGCATGATGAACGCATGAAAGAAGAAGGAGCTTCAGATGAAGAAATTCAACACGATATACCTTTTAAGGCTGAACTTTTTCACTTTCTTGGTGAGGTAGAGGTCATTTTCGGACTATGGGTAATCGTGCTGATGACATTCATGATCGGTTATTTTGACTGGACTACTTTTAAGAACTACATTGTTTATGATCGAATATATATTGAACCGATGTTTGTGGTTGTAATTATGGCCATTGCCTCAACAAGACCCGTTGTAAAGTTTGCAGAACAGCTGCTTGGCCTTGCTGCAGGTTTAGGTGGCCATAGTCCTGCTGCGTGGTGGGTTTCAATACTGACGATTGCACCCTTGTTGGGTTCATTCATAACAGAGCCCGCTGCAATTACCATAGCAGCCCTCTTACTTGCCAACCAGTTTTATAAGTACAAACCTACCACTGGGTTTTCTTATGCAACAATAGGACTGTTATTTGTAAACATTTCTGTTGGAGGAACTCTGACACATTTTGCTGCTCCACCTGTTTTGATGGTTGCAGCACCATGGGATTGGGACATGGGTTTCATGGCAGCGAATTTCGGCTGGAAAGCCGCATTGGGGATTGTTATTGCAAATATACTTTATTTCATAGTATTCAGGAGTCAGTTTGCCAAGATGGGTGCTTCAGCTAACTCAGGACCAAGTGCAGCAATGGATACTCCTGAAGAACCTAAGCTAAAACCCAGACAGATGAGCCACGAAGAATTTGAGGCAATGTGGGCAGAGAGGGATACTCCAATCCCTTGGGGGGTTACGGTTGTACACCTGCTTTTCCTGGCATGGACAGTTTTCAATGCCCACTACCCTGCATTGTTCATTGGAGGAATGCTATTTTTCCTTGGATTCATGATTCTCACAGGAACTCATCAAAATAAAGTTGAATTCAAGAGTCCAATTTTAGTTGGATTTTTTCTAGCGGGGCTAATAACTCATGGAGGCTTGCAGGGCTGGTGGATAGCTCCTGTACTAGGTTCACTTTCCGAATTGCCGTTAATGCTTACTGCAACTGTGCTTACTGCTGTCAACGACAACGCTGCAATAACTTATCTAGCCACACTGGTTCCGAACTTAGCTGATGCTTCTAAATACGCTGTTGTAGCAGGTGCAGTTACCGGAGGCGGCTTAACAGTAATTGCCAATGCTCCTAATCCAGCAGGACAGTCTATTCTTGGCAGATTCTTCACACACGGTGTAAATCCGGGATTATTGTTAGCCGGTGCTCTAATTCCCACTATCATCATGGGAATTTGTTTTATGGTGTTATAGCAATTGAATCTAAACAAATGGAATTTTCTGGTGAATAGTAAGTGAATTAAATTTATTCACCAGCCATTTGTTTGAATCTTTTCTTATAGTAATCAAGGTCCGCTTCCACACTAATTCCATTACCTTCTTCAGCGCTTTCAAGGGCATTATGTGCAGCATCAGCTGCTTTCTCATATAATCCGTTCATAAAATAAGCTTCAGCTAGTGTGTCCCAGATAAAAGCAGTTCTTTTGCCTTCCAATGCTTTTTGGGCTAGCTCCATACTTTCATTCAGACGTTTCTTATCACCAAGGTGGGTTTCCGTTAAAAGCCAAGCAAGATTGTTCAATGTACGTGATTCCCCCGGGTTAAGTTCAAGCGCCCTGCGATACCAAATTTCTGCCTTATTTTTATGATCTTGAAAATAAAGAAGGTCTCCCATTTTTGTCAGCAAAGATGCATCTTCAAATTTCCAGTTGTCATTGGAACGTTCCAATTTCCAGGCAAGGAGATTTGTCTTAATAAATTCTGAAGTGAGAATAATATTTGCACCTAACAGTCCAACCAGCATTAAAGCGCAACCTATCTTTATGCGAGTCACACGCCTATGATGATGCTGAATCATTTCTGGTTTTTTTAGACACTTGGACAAAAAATCAATACGCTGCCTTATCCCGTAATGATGCCAATTGTCCTGCTCCGGATTAATACCATTCAGCCATGAGACTTTCAAAAGTGCAGTTGAAATATGAGTAATGCCAAAGCGCTCAAAAGAGTGACAATCTGCCTGGCGTTCAAAATTTTGACTGAGAAAACCAATTCCAAATCGCATAAACAATAAAACAATGATAATTGCAAATATTCCCAATACTAAGCCAGGAAATTGAGAAATTTCTGTAAATACTAGTAAAAAGTTTACGTTTACTGCCAAAGCAAAAAAACCCAGTAAACCTGTGACAGCAATTAGATAATAAAAAAGATGGTGCCTCCTGATGTGTTCAGCTTCATGTGCAATCACTGCTCGAAGCTCTGCATTTGAAAGTTCCTTTAGCAGTTTTGTGCTTATAAGTAGATAGCGAAATCCCCGTACAAGTCCTATAACTCCTGCTGTTGAATGAGGCATTATCGAATCAGGCCAGCATAAAATTCCCGCTACAGGTGTTCGGAATTGTTCCAGCTCATTTCGCATAGCTTCATCAGCTGAACCTTTTTCAATTGCCTGCGCTCCCCAACTCTTTACGATTAAAGCAGGGGCAATAAGTACCAAAAGAATTAAACTGGATAGAATTTCAAAATAAGGAGTCCAGTTTGAAGTTTGTTCCGGAAGAATCATGTTAATGATCCAAATCCAGAATAATTGAATGAATATCAATGCCAGAATTGGTAATTGCAGCCGTAAATGAAAGGCTGAACCTTTGAACTTTTGATTCACTCCGGAACTATTCCATCTGTAAACTGGAATAGCTGCCAAAGCATCCGCAATCCAGTAAACCAGCAGCAATACTACAAAACTGATTGTCTCTGAAGCCATAGATTTTTCAAATATTTCAACTAATCGCAAATCCAATTGTTCACCAAAAACTGCAACCATCCAGATTAATAAAATGCCTGTTCTGTTGTAGGTGAATTTTGATGAGGAAGGCTTATCTTGCTCTGAAAATGAAGAAAATTCAGATCGATTAAGTATCCGGATGTTTTGCCGCAGCTGGGCAACAAGGATACCAAAAACCAGAATTGCAGGCAGCACTATCCAAATTGGCATGTTCAACCATGGCTCTGGACGCTCCAGTACGCCAGCAAGCAATGTCAAACTTATTGAGGCAACAATCAATGGTAAAAATGGCAAAAACATTTTGCTCCTTTTATTTGTTTCTCGTAGATTTTAAGATCAATTTATTATTTATTTCAGCTGATCATAAATCCTTAACTTTTAAACAAGGTTTTTCTAATGCCTCACTCCGGCAATGTACATGAGATTTTACTTGATGGGAAGAAAATCTTATTGATCGGAACCGCCCATATTTCGCAATCAAGTGTAGATGAAGTTAACACTGTTATAAATCAGGTAAATCCCGATACAGTTTGCATTGAACTATGTTCTTCCCGCTATCAGGCGATGCTTGCAAAAGATCAGTGGAAGAACATGGATATTTTCAAGGTAATCCGCGAGGGAAAATCCTTTTTGTTGTTTGCAAATCTAATTATGACTGCTTTCCAAAAACGGCTTGGTTCCAGGCTTGGCGTAAAACCAGGATCAGAAATGTTTGAAGCAGCAAATGTGGCCGAAAAGCTGAACTCTGAACTGGTACTGGCAGACAGAGATGTGAAAATAACTTTGCAGCGGACCTGGCGAGGGATGAGATTTTGGGGGAAAATGAAAGTTCTTGGACAACTGCTGGCAAGTTTGTTCATTCGTGAAGAGATAAGCAAAGAAGAAATTGAAAAACTCAAAGAGAGTGATGCCCTTTCAGAAGCAATGAAAATGCTGGCAGAACAGTCTCCTGAAATGAAACGTATTTTGATTGATGAAAGAGATCAGTACATGGCAGAAAAAATACGACAGTCCATGGGTAAACTTGTTGTTGCAGTTGTAGGTGCAGGACATGTAAAAGGGCTAACTGCAGAGTTAGAAAATAAACACAATTTGGCTGAGCTGGAATCAGTCCCGCCCACTGGTAAAGCAGTTGCCTGGCTTAAATGGGGAATTCCTGCACTGATCATTGCCTTGATTGTTTATGGATTTTTTACGGTTGATACTGATGTTAGCATAGAAATGATTCAGCGCTGGGTTTTAATAAACGGCACACTTTCCGCGCTTGGAACTGCGGCAGCATTTGGACATCCAATTACTATTGCGGTGGCATTTATAGCTGCACCCTTCACTTCTCTTAATCCCACAATTGCTGCTGGATGGGTGGCAGGTCTGGTAGAAGCACTATTGCGAAAACCCCAGGTACGCGATTTTGAAAACCTTGCGGATGATATCACTCACTTGAGAGGTTTCTGGCAAAACAACATTACACGCATTCTTCTGGTTGTAATTTTTGCAAATTTAGGCAGTGCAATCGGTACATTTGCAGGTGGATTTGCAATTGCAACACTGCTTTAAGAATCAGGATGATAAAAAAGCAGCGTGCAAAAGCTCAGGAAAATACCGGCCGATAAATTCCGGATGGTCCCTCCTCAAAGCATAATTCATGATGAATACAATTTAGTTGATCTGACGCAACATGAGTGACATAGATGATTTGAGTCGCACTCTGATGCCCTATCTGGTCAATTAGAGTTAACACACGATTTCGATTTGCCCGGTCCAACCCCTGACATGGTTCATCAAGAATTAGCAGTGCCGGAGATTTTACTAATGCTCTGGCTATCAAGACTAATCTTTGCTGTCCGTATGAAAGCCGGTTAAAGTCTATTTTGGCAAGATTTTCTATTTCGAGAAACTTCATCCAGTTCAGTGCGGTTTCCTTCTGTTTCCCGGTAACCGGCTGATATAAGCCAATCGTATCAAAAAACCCTGAAAGCACCACTTTCAAAACAGAAACAGATTCCCGGTATTGAACCTGAAACTCAGAGGAAACATTTCCAATTCTCCTTTTTATATCCCAAATGCTTTCACCTGTGCCTCGCTGCTTGCCAAACATGTGTATTTCATTTGAATAAACCTGGAGATTGTCTGCAGTGATTAAACTTAGCAGTGTAGATTTCCCTGCTCCATTAGGCCCCACAATTTTCCAATTTTCTCCTTTCTTTACTGTCCAGTTAAAATTCTCCAATACTACTTTGTTCCCATAGCGCACATTTACTTTTCTCATCAGGATTATTGCATCCTGATCTCTATTAATGTTTTTTTTCAGAGTATTACTTTCCTGCACCTCATTTGTTAAAAGCAGATTTTCTTCCTTTTTTTCTTCAAATTTTTTGTTTTCGTACAATAACTCCATTCTTTCCGGAGTCAGCACATCTGCCCTCTCACCTTTGGCAAATACTTCTCCGGACTTCAAACAAAGAACATGTGTTATTTCCGGAACTAAATCTTCAACTCTGTTACTTATTAACAAGATTGCTAACCCTTTTCTGATAAGTGAAGAAATTGTCTGCTTAAGCCAGATGACAGAATTAAAATCCAAGCCTTCAAAAGGCTCATCAAGTATCAGCATTTTTGGATCAGACAAGAGTGCTTTACCGATCAAAGTTTTTCGAGTTTCACCATTTGAGTAGTAACGCATGGGATTTTCCAAAAGGGGCTTAAGCCCAAGCTTTTCAGCAATCTTTAATGTTGCCTTGGGGTTTTTTCCTTCCGGGTCCATGTATTCACGTCCGGTCAAAAGATGCTCTTCGTTTCCGCTATACTCTTCGTAACGATCTTTTTTTTCTTCACGGGCAACCAGAATCTTTTGCTGCTCAAGAGAAACATGTGCAATTTCAGCAAAATTCGAAATTTTTTCATCACGCTGAATTACACCGCAGTATGGAAGCTGCCCCAAGATTAACTTTGCCAGTGTAGTTTTTCCAGCACCATTAGGACCCAGAATAGCCCAGCTTTGACCTAATTCTGTTTCCCAATTAATATTTTTGAGTATCGGCTTATCCCAGAGCCGATTCGTAACATTTTTTAGGGTGAGCAAAAGAGAAGTTTAGAATTGAGTTGAGGATACAAGTGGTGAGTTTTATCGGTTCATGAACCGTTTTCGTTTTGCAGTTCCCACATCTGTTGATAATAACCAGGACGCTGGATAAGATCAGTGTGAACGCCTTGGTCTACTATTTTTCCTTCATCCAGCACCAAAATCCAATCTGCCTGTTCCATTGATGTAACTCGATGTGAAACAATCAGAAGGCTCCCTGCCAGTGCTGGCATCCCATTTTCTGGTTTAAGAAGCTTGTGAATTTCCTGCAGTAAAAAACGTTCTGTCTCATAATCAACTGCAGAAAGAACATTATCCAGAATCAGCAGGCTGCAAGGTTTCAACATAGCCCTTGCCAGGCTGATTCTCTGCTTTTGTCCACCTGAGAGCATTATGCCTTTTTCTCCAACCATTGTTTTTTCCTGTTCTGGAAATCGTCCTACTTCCTCCTCCATTGCAGCCGAACGAAGGATTTTTCGGAAATGTTCTGGACTTTCTGATTCATTAATAGCTTCAGAAAATCTGATGTTGTTTTCAACAGTGTCTGAAAACAAAAAAGGCTCCTGAGTTACTGTTCTGATACAGGTGCGAATATCATTATCACTTAATTCAGCAAGGTCCTGCTTGCCAACAAAAATGGACCCTTTTCCCATGTCCAAATAGCGGTTCAATCCATTGACAAGAGTTGATTTGCCTGAACCGATACGTCCGAGTAGTCCAATTACCTGTCCAGGCTTAATATTAAAACTTACATTTTTAAGAGTATCTTTGTTGCTCAAAGGATAACGGTAACTCAAATTATCAACCGTTAATCTATTTTCTGCAAAAAGCGACTTCAGTCCCGTCTGAGTAAGAGATTTTAAATGACTTCGCGACAGTTTCTGCTGCAATACTGTCTGAATGCTTGCAAGTCCCACCAATCCCTGCTGAATCATTGTGGTGACCCAGCCCAACCCCATCAGAGGAAATGTCAAAAGTGCGGAATACGCAATAAAAGCAGTAAGTTGCCCAATAGTGAATTCGGCCTTAATAACCATTAATCCCCCAACCAGCAGAACCAGAAGTTTCAGGAAATGCTCCAGATTACTCAACATTGGCAGCACAAATGAACGGGTCCAGGCAATTTTCATTGAACGACGGAGCATTTCCTGATTTTCATTTTCAAAACGCCCCTTGCTCCATTTACGCATAGTCTGGCTTTTGATCAGATCTATTGCCGACAGTGATGATACCGTGAACCCTGAAAGGCGCTGCAGACTTTCCATGCGTGCCTGCATGTTTCGCACAAGAACACGCATTCCTAAACGCACTGCAGTAAAAACCAGTAAGATCGGAATGATGCAATACAGTGTGAGACTTGGAGAAAGCTGCCACATCTTAAATGGAGTCATTGAAAGTGCAGAGGTGATATTAAAACACTGCATCAATCCAAAACCACAAATCATCCTCACTCCGGTAATGTCATTGTTGATTCTTGAAATGATGTTTCCGGAAGGATTTGCTTCATAATAATCTTTCTGAAGAGCCATCAGCTTGTGAAACATATCATTCTTGATCTGACATTCAATCGCGCGTCCGGGATTAAAAAAAAGGATTCTGGAAAGTGTCCGTACAAAAATCATAACAACAGCCAAACCAAGCATGATAAGCATATATTCCCATAACAAATCCTGTCTGGATTCCAGATCATTGTTCAACAAATCTATGCTTAAACGAATGTATTCCGGAATACTTACAGCAATCCAATTGGTTGCAAGAATTGCAATGATCCCTAATGAATATGAAAGCCAATGCTGCTTAATATAGTAGCCCAGCAAAACATATTTGTTTGTTGTTTTAGGCGGCATGTATTGAATTTTTTTATTTTATTAAAGAGAGATCATCAATGGTGTCGCTGATAAGGCAACATTCCTACTTGCTTTCACATTCCTGTCTAAGAAGATTTTTTATACGGGAAATTTTGGCGAAAATTGAGATTCATAACTTGGCAGATGATGCCTTTTTTCTTTTGCGCTGCATTGCCTGGCGATTCTTACGAATTTTCTGGTATTTCCAAACTGCTTTGTTATGTTCACTTAATGTCCTCGAAAACTCACTACTGCCATCCCCTCGTGCCACAAAATAAAGATATTTTTTTTCTGCCGGATAAAGCACACTATGCAATGAGGCACGTCCTGGATTCGAAATAGGGGTAGGAGGTAATCCATACCGTGTGTATGTGTTGTACGGAGTTGGTGTGCGTAAATGTTTCCTAGTCAGATTACCATCGAAATTTTTCATCCCGTAAATAACAGTTGGATCACTATCGAGCCTCATCCTGCGGTTCAAACGATTATGAAAAACGGATGCAATCAATGGCCTGTCAGAATCAATACCTGTTTCTTTTTCCACAATGGAAGCCAGGGTGAGAACATTATATTCACTCATGCCGATTTCCTTTGCACGTTTTTGAAAATCTGAATTGAAAACCCTGCGATATTGATCGATCATTGCCGACAATACTTCCCTCTCTGTTTCTGCTCGCGAAAAAAAGTAGGTTTCAGGAAACAGAAACCCTTCCAGTGTTGTCAGTTCAGTAATGCCCGTTTTTTTCAATAATTCCGGGTCATTTTTCAGTGACATTAAAACTTCTTTATCGGCTAATCCTGCCTGATTAAGACGTTCAGCAATTTGCGCATAGTTTTTTCCTTCCGGAATAGTTACTTTATGCCTGATGCTTTTTCCGTAAACAAGATGCTGAAGAAGATGATGCGTATTCCAGCTGTGTTTTATTTCAAATTCTCCGGCTTGAACTCTTTTATGTACTTTTAATCGTTTGGCCAAATAACGGTAAAGCCTTGGGTAAGGCTGAAGTCCATTTTCTCTTATGAGTGAGGTCACATAATCGAAAGTTGAACCGCGAGGTATCAGAATAATTGAACTGCTTCCAGGTGAATTGCTTTTAATGGGGCTGTTATAAATATGAAAAACATAACCTGCAAAACCTGAAATGGTTAACGCTCCTAACACCAGTATAACCAGCAACAGGCGTTTCCAATCGTTAAGCATCGACAACTTCATCGAGTTGGAATAATTAATTCGTATTTCATATCTTTGGAAGGTGTCAATTATAGCCAGACTATAGTAATAACGCAACTTTTGGAGTCACAGCGCACATCTTTCTGCATTGCATTAATTCTTATACAATACTGATTTTCCTTGCTTAAACTGTTCTCTTTTTTATCAAACATAATTAACCAAAAAAAATAATCTTGAAAACAAGTGAAAATAATATAGAATCATTTCTAAAGAATAAAGCATCAACATTGATACTTATTTAAGAAACCAAATAAAGTTCTCCCTTTTTGAATTCACTATGCTGAACGGACTACTTGCCCGTAAAATGGGTATGACGCAGATTTTTCAGGATGACGGTACAGTACTGCCTGTGACTGTTTTACAGGCAGGGCCAATGACCGTTGTCCAGAAAAAGACCAAAGATAAAGACGGCTGCGATCATGTGCAGGTTGGCTTTGAAGAAATTCCAGAGCGTAAATTGAACAAACCTGCAAAAGGACACTTTAAAGATAACTCCCCCACCAGATTCCTGCGTGAATTTGAAGTAGAGGATATTGATCAAGTTGAAGTCGGTCAGGTTTTTGGTGTTGATCTGTTCACTGAAGGTGAAAGTGTCGCCGTTTCAGGAAACTCAAAAGGCAAGGGTTTTACCGGAGTTATGAAGCGTCATGGATTTCATGGCCAACCTGCCAGTCATGGACACCGTGGACATCGCGGTACCGGAAGTATTGGACAGTGCGCTACTCCTTCCCGTGTTTTTAAAGGGAAAAAAATGCATGGCCGTCATGGCAACAGCAAAGTAACACAACTGGGTTTAAAGATAGTCAAAATACTTGCTGAAGAAAAAATAGTGCTGGTCAGGGGTTCTGTCCCTGGTCCAAACGGAGGACTTGTAAAAATTTTAAAAAGCAACCGCTGATAACCAGCTGAACCAGGCAATTCATTAAGCCTGGCCTTTCATCCATCCCCACATATATCTCCTTAAAGTTTTCGGTTTTTCTGCCGATATTGAACTATGAGATTTGGATTGCTTTCCGTCTGGATGGCATGGAGAGTTCCGTCCGGAATTCACTCTGCTTCATTCAGAGATGGTGTGGTGCTTCCACAGAGGAATCCAGATTGATGCTCTTATATAAAACAGACATACAGTTGTCGTAACAAATACAGTGAAATGTTCATATGAAGTGTTCCGCCTAATACGGTGCAATACGCACAATTTTGTAAACAATTGCTGATTGTAACGGCAAGGTATGTCCTAATGGCAGATAGAAGGCTGGCGTTGTCAATTTTAATATGCAGGATAACGTTCAGATTTCGAATCTGGAACAAATATAATTAAGAAGGAGAAAATGGCATTTAAAACCAAAGTTGTACTGGTGGTTTTATTGGTGGCTCTTTTGATTGGAGTACCTCCGGGACTTGGTCAGCAGTCACCGGAAGACAGCCGGGAAGATCTTTATTCCATCTGGATAAAACTCTCCATGATGGGTCACAACCAGTCAGAAATTGAGGGAATTCTTGCCGAAATTACCGAGCAGCAGCTGCAGCATCTCAAAAACCGATTAAGGCGTGACGTGCTGAATACATTGACTCACCTCAATTTAAGCAATGAAATTGAGTTGAGCAGGACAGAACAGGACCTGGTTATGATCCGGGACAAGATCAGAACCGAGATCCGTTTTGCAGGTTTAGAAAATGACCTACTGCTGCAGCGCATGATTCGACACAAATTTGGGATTGCGCTCGAAAATATATAAGTTTGGCGTTGTCGTTAAAATAAACTTGGTATTCAGGAAGCAAAAGCAAGCAGTTTCCTGATTCAAAGTATTTTTGCTGAAATAAATTTTGTTGAATTTAATGCCAGTAAAAAAATCTGAGTCCAAGAGCGAAACAAACACAACCGATACCAACCAGTCCGATTGAAGGCAGAATTACATCATACAAACCTATGCCTTCAGTTATGATTCCACGCAGGGAATTGGCCAGCATGGTTAGTGGGAGTACCTCTACATACGGAGTGACCCAGTCTGGAAAGTTGTGGTAACTGAAAAATATACCAGAAAGGACAAACATTGGCAGCGAAACAAAATTAATCAGTCCATTACCGCTGTGGGTGTTTTGTGCACGGCATGAGATAAGAACCGCAATGCCGGCAAACGCGCTGTAACCGCTTAAAAAAACCAGTAACAATGCCCACAGACTTCCTTGAATTATAATTCCAAAATAATAATAGGCAAAGCCATATAGCAGAAGCAGTTCGGCAGCGCTAAGAATCATGCGGTTCAACCCGTGTGAGAGCAGAAATATTGGTTTTCTAAGCGGAGTTGCAACCATGCGGCGCAGCAGTTTTTTAATTCTCAAATCAATCAGGCTCCAGCCAATCCCCCATAAGCATGCATTCATGATGGACATAGCCATTAAACCAGGAATTAAAAAATCAATGTAGCGGCTTCCTGTCATTGTTATAGGCCGTATTTCTGAATGTGGTTTTGTAGAACTCTGTACACTGAATACTCTCTCCAAAAGTAAAAACGTCAGACTGGACTCAGTGTTATCCGGATCGAAGTGATATTTGATCCCTGCTGCAGGGTTTCCCATCAACCAAAGAGAAATCTTTCCTCGTTTGAGTGCCCTGGTTGCATCATCCTCATTCATAGACTTAAATCGGAAACGTGCCTGTTCACCATTATTTTCTCCAACCTGCCAGTCTAGTCCTGACTCAGTACTATACTTCGTTGAATCAGCTCCGGTTTTTTCAAGTAACCATTCCGGAAGACTGTAAATCGCATCCGGACTTTCATCAACAACGGCAACAATATGCAGTGCATTTCCTTTGTTGGCAAAGGCAATTCCCAAAATCCAGGCCATCAGTAATGGGAATCCAAATGACCAGAAAACTACTCCTGGTTCACGAAAAAATATTTTGAATTGTGACAGAATCAGTCGAAGGAGTATTTTAATCATCCAGATGTCTCCCGCTCATTGCCAGAAATAAATCATCCAGAGTGCGTCTTCTGCACTCCAGTGAAGTTAAAGAAATTGATGATTTTTCAACCAGCTGTAAAAATAAAGGCAGCGTTTCTGAAATGTTTTTTACAGTTAATCGTCCTTCTCCTGTATTTTCATCCCAGCGACAACTGAGCACACCGGAAAGCTGTTCAGCTTTCTCAGTCGGGAAAGCACCCTCAATCACGTACTCTATCAAATCTCCCTCTCCAAATTTATCCAGCAAATGACTCAAGCTTCCTTCGGCAAGTATTTTACCCTGATCCATCATCAGGATTCGCTTACAAAGATATTGAGCTTCTTCCATGTAATGTGTAGTGAGAATAAGAGTTGTTCCTGTTGCTTTGAAACTCTCAAGAATTTTCCAGAGGTCACGTCGGGCATTTGGATCAAGCCCGGTGGTAGGTTCGTCAAGAATCAGGATTTGAGGAATGGGCAGTATTGCAACCCCCAGTGCCAGCCTCTGTCGCTGGCCTCCTGAAAGATGGAGCACCCATGTGCTGCGTTTGCTTTCAAGTTGAATTATTTCTATAACTTCCCTGGCCCGTTCTTTTTCCAGTGAATAAAAACTGGCAAAAAGATTCAGGGTTTCTTCTACTGTCAAACGCTCCAGGAACCTGGTCTCTTGAAGGGCAAGGCCAATTTGCTTGCGTAAAAAATGCTCGTCTTTTTCCCAACTCCTGTCAAGGATACGGATTTCACCAGAATCAGGAAATTGAACACCTTCGATCATTTCCACTAGAGTTGTTTTGCCTGCTCCGTTTGGACCAAGCAGGGCAACTGATTCTCCGGATTCAACCATTAGATTGACGTTTTGAACTGCATTAACGTCTTTAAATGATTTACACACATTCCTGATTTCAATTGCCATCTGTTCTTATCCGTTCATTCAACGTAAATTGTATTTTCATAAGGCGCTTTCAGCCTAAGCGTTTCAGGATTTAGTTGAAATTATTAAATTTTGGAAGTGATAAAAAACTGATCTGCCTGATTACTGTGCGACCAAGATGTCCTCAATAATTGAGTCTCATTTCGACCGATTTATTTTTCGTCAGGTTTAAGCAGGATCTTGCCAATGTGGGTGCTGCTTTCGATCAGTGGATGAGCATCTGCTGCCTTTTCTAGTGGGAAAGTTTTATGAATGATTGGGCGGATGGTCCGAGAATCAATAAGCGGCCACACTTCTTTGCGCAGGGCCCGGGCTATTTCAGCGTTTTCCTCGACGGTTCGGGGGCGTAAAGTGGATCCTGTTAA
>JAKUUF010000029.1 GCA_022448705.1 SAR324 cluster bacterium
TTGGGGGGATGCGGTTAATATTGCTTCAAGAATGGAAGGCAGCGGAGAAAGCGGTAAAATCCATATTTCTGAAAAAACAAAGGATTACCTGGAAGGCTCTGCAAATCTCTCTCACAGAGGAGAAATTGAACTTAAAAATAAAGGTAAATGGTCAACTTTTTTTCTTGAAGAATTGAGATAATTTTGTATCTGCAAAACAAGCAACTCAAAATGTTGAAGCAGTATTAATATTGAAAAGACCTTTTTGCAAAGGCAGCAAATACTTCCTTTCAGGCTAGCATTTATTTCTTGTTGGTAAATTGAGACGGCTGAATGTGCCTTTCAGGTTAAAATTGATTGTCTCACCACACTGAAATGAGAGCAGTATTTTGCTGAAACGACGGAGTTCATTTTTGAAATCAGGAGAAGGAGTAAGCAGAAAATTTAAATCTATTGATGACATATTTGGACGATTTTTGTCCAACTGTATTGTTCCATCGACTGTACCTTCCAAAGATCCTTTTAATTGAACATCTTTTAAAGAAATAACTGGGCCGAGTTCGAGGTCAAAAAGTATTTCTGTCTGATTCAGTTCGGGAAACTGCAGGTCAAGAAGTGCTGAACCCCCTGAAAGACGGATGCGCGTGTCATTAAGTTTACCCCTCAGTCTGCCTTCTGGGAATCCTCCAATTTGCTGAAGTTCCTGGAAATTACTGATATGAACTGACATTGAAAGAGATCCAGAAACAAATGTATATGGTATTAAAGCAAACAAAGGTACTCTTTCAATTCGTACATCTTCCAATGACAAATCGAACTTTCCAGGAGTCATCAGCTCAGTAGATATCTGCATTGCACCTTCATGAAGCTCACCATTAATTTTTGCTTTTCCGGATGTGATTATTGATGCAAAAGGAGCCTCAACGTTTTTAAGAATAAGCAAACGCATTACTGGTCCTGCTAACCAATTCGGTGTACTAATAGAAATTTCCGGGGTGCTGAGTTTACTCCAACCCAACTCAAAATCCTGAATTTCAAAATTAATCCCTGTTTGTGAACTTAAACGGGTGCTGGCAGCATCAGCAATTGATTTCCCAGGGAAATTCTGCATAAAACCCCATAAAGCCAGCATCAAAACCAGCACCAGTCCAATTAACAGGAAAGCAGTACGTTTTAACACGCGCATCTCAATTACTCTTTTGCTTGTGTACTTGAAAAGAAGCACGGACAAGTCTGTCACCCGGGCTAATACTGATGCTTAAATGGGAAGTTCGTATAACAGGCCTGTGATTTTCCAGCCGGTAAAGCATTGAAAATAAATTATCCAGTTTAAGTCTGTCCAAACCTACTTTGAC
The DNA here is from genome assembly GCA_022448705.1 of SAR324 cluster bacterium. GTDB lineage: Bacteria > SAR324 > SAR324 > SAR324 > NAC60-12 > Arctic96AD-7. The sequence goes on from JAKUUF010000029.1 coordinate 1,335, forward strand.
TCCTTCAGTACCCTTTTCAACATTGTTCAGTACATTGAGCTGCAAATTATCCTGTATCTGGAGTGATCGTGCTATGTTTTCCACAAAAGAGCTTAGTGCCTGTGACATTACCGGTGCAGTTGGTGTCTTTTGTAATGTCTCCCATTCTCTTGAAAGCTTGCGGACCTGCTTTATTTGTTTTTCTCGTTCAGAAAGCTGCTGCTGAAGATATTTTTCCTGGCTGTTAAGATACTTTACACCCCATATGCCAGCCAGCACAAATAGAAGCAGGAACATAAGTGCAATCAGAAGCTGCTCCCGTATTGTAAGATTCAACATTGGAAGCGATTATCGTGGAGGATTATTTTCAGTTTCGCTGGCTGAGAGCCACATATTCGCGTTCGGTATGGCCTGTATAAATCTGACGTGGTCGTCCTATTTTAGATGCACTATTGTGCATTTCCAGCCAGTGAGCAATCCAGCCTGGCAGCCGTCCCAGCGAAAACAGTACTGTAAACATTTCAGTTGGAAATCCGAGAGCTTTGTAGATAATACCGCTGTAAAAATCCACATTTGGATATAGATTACGGTCAATGAAGTATTCATCGGTCAGAGCTGCTTCTTCGAGTTGCTTGGCGATATCCAGCAGTGGATCTGAAGTTCCAAGCATCTTTAAAATTTTATCACAGTATTCTTTAAGGATGGTCGCACGTGGATCAAAATTTTTATAGACACGATGCCCAAAGCCCATTAAACGAAATGATGAATCTTTGTCTTTGGCAAGTTTTACAAACTTTTGCACGTCTCCACCGTCTATGTGTATTTGTTGGAGCATTTCCAGAACAGCTTGATTTGCACCTCCATGAAGCGGTCCCCAAAGAGCTGCTATGCCAGTTGAAATAGAAGCAAATAAATTTGCACGGCTGCTGCCTACAAGTCTGACGGTGGATGTAGAACAGTTTTGCTCATGATCTGCGTGCAAAATGAAAAGCACATTCAAAGCCTCAACAAATTCTGGCGGGGCTTCGTATGAAGTTGTAGGAACACTGAAAAGCATGTGGAGAAAGTTTTTTGCATAACTGTACTCGTTTACTGGGAAAACAAACGGCTGGCCGATATTTTTTTTGTAAGACCATGCTGCAATGGTAGGCAATTTACCCATTAAGCGCCAGATAGCCAAATCTACAGCGTCTCTGTCTGTTGCACTGAAATCCGGATAGAATGTTGAAAGTGCGCAGACAATGCTTGATAAAATTGCCATCGGGTGTGCATCCTTGGGAAAGGCCTGATAAATATGCTTCACATCTTCATGCAGCATAGTGTGGCGTTTGACATTGAACTCAAACTTTTCCAACTCCTTGCTGGAAGGCAGTTCCCCAAATATCAGCAGGTAGCTAACTTCAAGAAAGTTTGACTTTTCTGCAAGTACTTCAATCGGATAACCTCGGTAACGCAGTATTCCCTTTTCACCATTGAGAAAAGTTATTCCGCTTTCGCATGAACCTGTATTAACAAAGCCTGGGTCCAGTGTAATGGATTTTGTCTCAGCGCGTAATTTCCCTATATCAATGCCTGTTTCACCTTCACTTCCTACAACCAAAGGGAGTTCTATTGATTTGTCATTGACCTCAATTCTTGCAGTTCCTGGCATATTGGCCCAATTTTTTGCATTTTGAAAAAAAGTATTCTATTTCTAAATATTAAGTTAACAAATCTTAATTAAAGGGCAAGATATTCAACCGAAAAAATATGTTAATTATGAAGAGTTTTGCGGGGGCTTTAGAAGTTAAATATACAGAACTATTGCTCAATAATTATGTCTTCAGGGCGGTTTGACATATATCGAAGTTCTATCTGGCGCCGCAGCCAGTATTTTATGGAGTTTCTTGTTGCGGGGATCAACAGCAGGAAACCTGCTGAATCTGTTAAAAATCCGGGAGTCAGTAATACAAGTCCGGCTATTACTATCAGCAGGGCATCCAGGAGCTCACCTGAAGGCATCCTGCCTTCACGCAGGCTCTCCTGTATTCGATATAATGTTTGCAGGCCTTGCATCCGGGCCAGAAAAGCACCTAAAAATCCGGTAAGAATTACAAGAGTAACTGCCGTTAATGCACCGAACATCGATCCAATCTCAATCAGCAGATATATTTCAATTATTGGAATGATAGTGAAGGCAAGGAATAATTTAAGCAGCATTTAAATTGGTTGAGTGTTAAAGATGTGTGAACGAAAATATCAAAGGGTCTCAGAATTAACAGGAGTAATAGTAAATTTTCGAATACCCGAAATTGCCTGTCTTCCACTGGCTTGACGTCCGATAACCCTCCAGTAAAGCTGGTTCTTCTCTTTTGCTCTCATCAATCCCATAGCCATCCCTGGAAGTTCGCCTGCCAGAGGCACCATCTCCTTGTCCGCAATCCAGCGGTTTCCCTGTGGCAAGTCGAAATATGATCCACTGTCTTCAAATTTTTTATCGACACCTACCTGGATTTTAAATTCACTGAAAGCAAGACTGTCCCATTGAAAAAGGAAAAGTCCGTTTTCTTCAAAAGTAAATTTGTCAGATGGCAAGAGCAGCTTGATATCACTAAGCCTGATCACGTTCGATTTGGCTTCGTTATTCTTTTCCTTTAGTTCTTCAATATCATTTTCAGGATCAACAGTAGCAATAATCTGGTATTTGCCCATCAGCTGGTCTTCGGGGAGTGTGTACTCAAGATCAAAAGTGATAATCTCTCCTGGAGCCATTACACGGGCTGTCGGCAAGGCAATCACTGATTTTCTCATCGGCTGCTTGACATTGTAATACTGTACCTTTGTTGAGACATCCTGGACTATGTCTCCACCTGCATTAATTAAATTTAAACGCAAGCGAAGTTTTTCACCACGAAGTGCATGTTTCGGCAGTACCTGCACAGTTTCCCACCTCAAGTCGGGAGGATCAAATTTTAGTGGTGAAATTATGCGTTTCCCGGAAACTATAACTCCTGAGGCCAGGTGTGTTTTTGCCACTTCTACATCCTGTGGCGAGGCAATGTAAAAAAGTCGCTCATCACCAGAGCTGGTGTTTAGCAAAATACGCTTGAATCGGGAGTCCCAGATACGAACTGCAATTTGATAACGACCGGTATTTTCCAAATCAATCTCATGCAGCACCTTTGCTGTATCGCCTGCCTGAATAGTATAAACTTTGCGGTGACGCTTTTTCTTCAATTCCGTGCCGTCAACATTAACTGTTATTTCAATACCTGCATGTTTTGGAGACTTGCCTTGATTTTGTATAGCAGTTTGGATCAGCTGTTTATCGCCCAGTTTAGGACAGGACGGATTGGTGACAGATTTGAGAATTGAGTCCGGAGAATCAATGGCCATATCCGGACCGTCAGGCAGGGGGCATGTTTTGGAAAGCACAATTGCGATTATTTTCAGACCAGTAACCTGATCTGCCTGCAAACTGGTTGGAAAATTAAGAGCTATTATTCCGAAGAAAACGTAATTCAGCAGAAAAAACCGGAACATTTTTCAACATTTAAATTGGGTTTTATGGCGTATACACTCATTTCTCAGATAGAGAATTTATTTGGGAAAGAATTTCCGGAATATGGGGATCAGTTTAGAAACACCATCTGTTAAGGAGGATGTGTTTAAAAAAAATCAGACTCAACTTGCTTTTAACATGGCCGATTCTTCTTGTTCCTCACCTCTCTGCAGATTGTACCAGTCAATTATGTTCTGATCGAAGTTTTCATGCCTAGTGCAATGAATTGCACCATGCTGCTCTACTTGTACGATTGTTATGAGACGTAGCCGTGCCATTTCCAGCAATGCCATGAAGGTTATAATGAACCATAACTTTGATTTGTCGCCTGCAAACAATTCTTCAAAAAGGCAGTGCTGTTTTTTCATCAAAATCAGAATGATCTCTTCAATTCGATCCTCAATCCTTACAGTTTCTGCTTCAACTAAATACCTGGTTTGTTTAGGAAGAAGTTTCATTACCCTTTCAAAGGCTTCCATTAACGCAGATACGGAAATGTCTTCATATTCCGGATCAACTTCTTCAGAATCGCCAACTAACTCAACGTTTTCAGGTCTCTGAAAAACATCACGTCCTAAAATATCCAGCGAGCCAAGCTCAAAAGCTGCATCCTTATAATGCTGATATTCCAGCAGTCTCCTGCGTAGAATTTCTTCCGGGTCCTCTTCTTCAATTTCTTCAAGATCTTCCGGAGCACGGGGAAGCAGGTGCCTTGACTTTATTAATATCAACATGGCCGCAATTTCCAGGAATTCTCCTGCAAGATCAAGATTGATCGAATGCATGATCTCAACATATTCCAAATATGAGGTGGTTAATTCAGAAAGACGAACCTCCTCAATTGAAACTTCTTTTATGCGAATAAGATGCAGAAGCAAATCCAGCGGGCCCTCAAAAAAAGGAAATTTAATTTCCAGGGGATTTTCCGGATTTGGAAATATTTTGGGGACATCAATGCTGTTATGCTCACCTTCCATGGCTTCCAAACTCATTTTTCGAAGTAAAAAAGGGGAAAATTATTCCTCAACACTTTCCGGTTGCTCTGAAAGTTTGGGGATTCCCAGATCTTTCTGTACCTGGTCTGATACCTTATTAAGTTCTTGTGCTTTTCTGTAACGGGAGCTGGCACGCTGATTAACTTTTTCTAAATCTTTTTGTGTACGAATGATGGTTGGTCGAATGAAAATCAGAAGATTTATTTTCTCGAATTGATCCTGTTTACTGCGGAAAAACCAGCCGATCAGAGGCAGATCTCCAAATCCGGGTATCTTGCTCTGATTACGTGCAACTTTTTCTTTTATTAATCCTCCAAGGACAATGATCTCACCATCTTCTGCAATAACAGAGGTTTTGATGGTTCTCTTAAAAATAGTTATTGCTTCTGCTCCAGGATTTACTACATCACTTGATTCCTGGGCAATATCGAGTCGAATACTGCTTTCTCCACTGATTTGCGGTTTAATTTCAAGTTTGATACCAACTTCCTTGAATTGGTATTCTTTTGTGGAAATGTTGCTTGCACTGGTGACAGTTTTTGGTGAGACAGGAACGACTGAAACAACGTTAATGTTCGGAACTTCACCCTCCTGTGGGTTATTGATAATCATCAACTGCGGGTTTGCAAGAACATTCACATCATTATTATCCTGAACTGCTTTCACAAATGCCCCGAAACTGAAAAATTCCCTTCCACCCAGGCTTATTGTATTACCGTTCAAGACACCGATTGTGGCGCTATCTGCAGCAACTGCAGCGGTTCCACCGGTAGTTGCGTCTCCGGTAAATGCCCCTCCTCCAGGGAAACCTCCTGTAATCACACGGCCGCTATTAGTTGCCCCGGCAGCTTTCCAGTTGATTCCTAAATCCAGACTTTTTGTTAATGAAACTTCCATCACAAGTGCCTCTACATATACCTGCATTCTTGGCACATCAAGATCGCTTATTATCTGATCAAGTGTTTTGAATGCGTCTGCTGGGGCAAAAATAAGCAGGGAGTTGGTTGCTTCATCTGCGCTGATTGAAATTTCAGATTGATTCCCTGCATCTGCAATATTTGCCTGTTGCCCTTCTTCCGGTTTTTGTTCCACATCTTTCCGGGCAACTTCGGTAATTTTTCCGGTAACCTCTTTAAGCATAACAGCAAGGTCTTTTGCAACTGCATGCTGAAGGTGATATAGCTTAAAATTACTTTGAATTTTCCCGCTTTCCTGAAAGACATCCAACTGCTTGATTAATGATAATATTCGTTCAATTTCCAGCCTTCCAGCGATAATAATTAAAGCGTTCAGACGTTCTTCTTCAATTATTTTTACGGGACTTGATTTCGTGGTTTTACCTTCACCTTTGCCAGCAATAATTTGGTCCGAAAAAATTTTCGTCAACAGGCTGGCCATTCTTTTGGCAGTAGTGTATTTCAGTTGAACCAGTTTAAGTTGAATTTCACCGGAACTTCCCTGCTCGGTATCAAGTTTTTGAATCAGCTGAAGAACTCGGTCAGTTGCCAGTCGGTCCGCGATGATAATAAGTGCGTTCAGCCTGGGTTCCGCAATTATTTTGACAGGACTTCCTGCAGCGGTATCTCCTTCACCTTTTCCAGCCACAATCTTATCCGCGAAAATCTTTGAGAGCAATGGAGCCAATGTTGTGGCAGAAGCATATTCCAGCAGCTGAAGTTTTATTTGGCGGTTACCCCTTGGTATATCAAGTTGGTTTACCAGTTCTATTATTTGCCTGGTTGTTACAGGATTTGTAATGATAATCAGTGCATTAAAAGGTGCAAATGGCACAATTTTAATTGAGGCGGTTTTTGGAAAAACTGTTGTAATGAGGGGAACAAGTTTTGTCGCTTCAGAATATTTAAGTTCATGAATAGTAGTGGTTGCACCTTCTACCGGGACATCAACCTGCTCAATCAATTCAACAATCTCGTCAGTAATCTCTCGATCTGCGACGATAAATAGTGAGTTCAAGCGTGCCTCAATCAGGAGCTTGAATTGGGCAGGCTTGCCTTTCCGGACCAGGCTGGAAAACAATTCTGAAACTGTTTTGTGAATTTCTGAAACGTCATTGTGCACTATTTGCTGCAAAGTGACTATCTGCTCAATTCCTTCCGGTAGTGATGTGTCGAGCAATCGGATCAGTTCCACTATTCTGCTTACGTTTGATTCAACATCTATAACAATCAGCGTGTTCAAAGGCTCGTATGCCAGGAGAGCGCCTGTTTTGGAAAAAATAGGCTGCAGAGTTGCCTGAATGCTTTTCAAGTCGGCCTGTTTTATTGGTATGAGGCGCATCACATAGTTGCCTCCTTTTGCCTTGAATGTATCTCCATCACGCGAAATTGGCAGTCGCGAGAAACGTGCTTCTGCTGCAGGAAGAATTTCGACAACATTGCTTCTGTCTTTGCGAACCATTGTAAGTCCCTGACTGGCAAGTATTTTTTCAAAAAAGAAAAAGGCATCCTCCTGACTTACTTTGAAATTACGAGGGGCTGTGATGGACATTTGCCCACGCAGATTTTTCTCTTCATAAACAAAAACAGTTCCTGTTTTTTCTGAGATGATTTTGATGAATTCTTTGAGGACAAGTGTTTGTGGAAGATTTATTGTTACCTTGGATTTATTAGACTTTTTTGCTGCATCGACTTCAATGGGCAGAGTGAAGTGAAATAAAAACAGGAACAGCAAGAACAGACCTTTATGGAACGGGAATCCAAGGTGCCATTTGGAATTGATAGACAATCGGTGAATCATGCGGGTGAGATGGTAATTAGTTACTTAATTCTAACATGATTCAATGAATTTATAATCCATCTGGCTTGTTCTAAATCAGCTGGAGTGGTGATTTTTATATTATGCACTTCCCCTTCTACAGACGCAACTCTTTGGGGGGTATTTTCAAGCAGAGATGCATCGTCGGTAACTTCTGTATTTTTTGCCTTTGCCTTTGATGATGCGGCATATATCAGTTCAGGACGAAATCCCTGAGGGGTTTGAACGGAATATAATCCCCTCCGGTCTACAACATTGGTTTTTTCCTCAGTTATGCGGCGGACAGTGTCATTAATGGGCAGTACAGGAATTGCGGCATCATGCCTGTGTGTTGCGTCCAAAATGCGATCTATCAAATTTGAGCTGCAAAAAGGACGGGCTCCGTCATGTATCAATACAGCGTCAGGAATATTTTTTTCCTTCATAACCTCCACCAGTGCATTATGTACCGAGTCCTGTCTGCGCTTGCCACCTTTAACAAGGATAACTTCTTCAGGTATCAACTTTTTTATCAATTGATGATCCTGGAGAGATGCTGCCAAATAAATCTTCCGGATTCTTGAATGCTTTAAGAATGGTTCCAGGCTAGTCTCAAGTATTGTACTTGTTCCTAAGGGAAGAAGCAATTTATTGCGATTCTCTCCCATGCGAGAACCTTTCCCTGCAGCAACTATAACAGCAACGGCATGCTCTCCAGTCATTTGAAGCAATTCAGTTTAAATTTTGAAAACAATAATGACTTTCTTTTTATACATCTCTAAGTTTCTTTTGGACAGACTGAAAAAGTATAACAGCAAAAGCACAGAAAAAAATGGTTGATATGTTTTCTTAAACAATATTAGCAATATATCGGACTTGTAAAAAAGATCATACAAACTAAAATATCACTGAGCAAGCTACTGAAAATTTTTTTAATATTTTCTTCTGATGCTTATAAATTTAAGTATTAACCACAAATTCAAATAACGAAATATGTCTGAAAATACAGCATTTATTGGACTAGGTGTGATGGGTTATCCTATGGCAGGATTCTTAGCCAAAGCCGGTCATAACGTAACAGTATATAACCGCACCACCTCTAAAGCAGAGAAATGGGTAAAGGAGTATGGAGGTAAACTTGCCCTGACTCCTGCAGAGGCTGCAAAAAATGCAGCTTTTATTTTTGCATGTGTAGGTAACGATGATGATTTGCGCTCCGTTACCACGGGTAAAGATGGTGCTTTTTCCGCAATGAATTCCGGAGCAATGTTTGTAGATCATACAACTGCTTCGGCCAAAGTAGCACGTGAATTGTCTGATGCTGCCAAAAAACTTGATTGCACTTCGCTTGATGCTCCCGTTTCTGGAGGCCAGGCCGGGGCAGAAAATGGAGTCCTGACTGTGATGGTGGGAGGTGATCAGAAAAGTTTTAATAGAGCAGAACCGCTTATTCGTAATTACGCAAAAATGATAAAACTATTGGGGCCTGCAGGATTTGGTCAGCTCACTAAGATGGTTAATCAGATTTGCATTGCCGGTCTTGTACAAGGCCTTGCTGAAGGGATTCATTTTGCAAAAGCAGTTGGATTGGATGTAGAAGCAGTGATAGAAACCATTTCCAAAGGTGCAGCCCAATCGTGGCAAATGGAGAACCGTTATAAAACCATGAACGATAACTTTTTTGATTATGGTTTTGCGGTTGACTGGATGCGCAAAGATTTAGCAATTGCACTGGAAGAGGCACGTGCAAACCAGGCTCATCTGCCTGTAGCAGCATTGGTTGATCAATTTTATTCAGAAGTGCAGGCTCTCGGGGGGAATCGATGGGATACTTCCAGTTTAATTGCACGGTTGGAAGCGATGAAAAACGGAAACAGCAGCAAAAGTAAATCATGAATGATTTTGAAGGAAAAATTCTGATTGATGGTAAATAGCATCCTCCTGAATCAGCAGAAACCATTGAAGGTTAGTGGGTCATAACAACAACCTCAGAGAGAGGAATTTTCCTGAAAAAATTGAATGTCTTATTTGGGAGCATGAAGATGAACTTACTAAAATGTTTCGGAGTAAGTTATTCATGAAATCACTGCTGAAATCAGTTTACTAGTCAGTCATGAACTCTCTTGTATGACCCCAAAGATTTTGGGGAAACCTTGAAGATATCTTTTCTTAATCAAGACTATCCCTTCATTCATAATGACTGGCAATTATATATAATTTCAGTAGATTGAGAGAGTGCCATTACACTTTAATCAGTCTTCTGCATTCACATGAATTCTTTATTTTTTTGAAATATAAATGACGCGTGCAGGCAAAATGTTAGTAGTGTTTCTTGATCTGGAAGGAGTATTGATTCCTGAAATCTGGGTCGGTCTGGCAGAGGTTACCAGGATTGAAGAATTAAAGCTGACTACCCAGGATATTTCTGATTATGATGAACTGATGAAACACCGGCTGAAAATCTGTGACCTGCATAACTTAACTCTGAAAGACATTCATAAAGTAGTTGAAAATATTGAGCCTCTTGATGGTGCACTTGAATTCCTGACATGGCTTAGAGAAAGAAATGAAGTTGTAATCCTTTCTGATACTTACCGCGAATTTATCAAGCCTTTGCTGCATAAGCTGCAGTACCCTACTGTGCTATGCCATTCATTGAAATTAGATGGAAATTGCAGAATTGTAGATTATTGCCTGAGAATGAAAGACCAGAAGCGTTTCGCAGTAAAAGCATTTAATGAGTTAAAGTACCATAGCATTGCAGTGGGTGATTCCTATAATGATATCAATATGCTGAAGGAAGCAAATCAGGGAATATTATTCCGTACGACTGAAAAAATAGCTGCTGAATATCCAGATTTCCCTGTGGTTCATGAATATGAAGAGCTAAGAAATGCTTTGGAACGCATAACAGGCAGTGACAAGAATTAAAGATTCAAGGAGTAGTTCCCATAAGGAATTGCTTTATGGCGTACAACCCGTATGCGCAGCGTTACGGCACAGAAAAAGGCAGTTTTCAGAATTATACATAAAAAGCGGTAAAAACAATTCCGGACGCATTAGGGAAATCCAGGAGCTTGCAGAAGAGCTCGGGATAACTTTAAATGAAGTTCCAGGGAATAAATTGACAGAAATGTGTCCTGATGCGGTTCATCAGGGTGTGGTTCTGCGCTGTGGTATCCTGCCTTTTTCTCCCATCTCTGTTTTGCCTCTACCGGTAGAAGGTAAACTGCCGTTGATTGTTGTATTGGATCAGATTGAAGATCCACACAATCTGGGAGCGGTCCTGCGTACCTGTGGTTTTTTTGATGTCAGCGCTGTGGTTGTCTCAAAAGATCACTCATGCGGATTAACTCCTGTTGTATCCAAATCTTCTTCCGGAGTTGCAGAATGGCTACCTGTTATCTCCGTGACCAACCTCACAAGGTTTCTTCAGAAACAAAAATCTGAAGGATACTGGATTGTCGGGCTTGCGGAAGAATCTAATCAGTCTGTCAGTCAACTGGTAAGGGACAAACCCCTTATATTAGTAATGGGTAATGAAGGACGGGGAATTCGTCCTTTAATTCGTAAGCAATGTGACTGGCTTGTCAGTATTGCCGGAAACCCTGAAGTGTCCTCCCTCAATGTCAGCAATGCAGCCGCGATTGCTCTTAACCATTTTTATGTCCTGCCAGAATCCACTTAACAAATATCCTGATTAAACCTTCTTGTGTTTAATTTGCAGGGATATTGCACCACGAAAAAAACTCATTTTTTGCTGTACACAACTCTGCTGCCAAGTAATAACTTTAAAGTTATTTTTTGAATGGTTTCTTATTGGCTGTATCTAAATAGTTTGCTGCGTAAATTTAATCATTATTATCTGGTGACATGCCTCGTTTCAGCCTGGAAACAGCTTTAAAAGTTCGAAAGAGACTTGAAAAGTTCTACCAGAAAGCACTTGCCGATGAGGTACAGGCAGAACAGCAATATAAAGAAAAGTTGGAGCTGATGAGCAGTGCCCTTGACGTGCATAATAAAGACTTGGACGATGCAAAGGAAAACGGACTTACTATTAGTCAGCTCATTTTAGGAGGCCATTTTCAACAGCGAATTGAGCAGCAGATGGAACTTATTGAATATCAGCTGAAAGAACAGCAGGAAGTTGTGGATTTGAAACGTCATGAATTGACGCTGGCAACTCAAAAAAAACGAGTTCTTGAAATTCTAAAGGATAAAGAGAATAAAAAATACATTGATGAAATGGAACGTCTGGAACGTTTGGAAGCGGACGAAATTGCCCAAAATTACCGCCGTCATGCAAAAATTTAATAATTTTTACCCAATTTTCTTCAATCCTAATTCAGATTATTATTGCTAATCAACTGAAACAGTATGAAAAAAATATTAAATTTAATTAATGATTTCAGATTTTTATATTTATTTATTGTAATTTTCATGATGGCAAGGCCCGCTTATAGCATACCAACATCCATCGAAGAATTGAAAAAATCAATCGGTTCAATCTGTGCGGATTACGGTATTGATTTTTGTGCGGTTGAGGAAGAAGAAGTAAAAAAGAAAAAAAAACCTCGTAAGTTTACTGAGACCGAACAAAAGATTCTAACAAGACTGGCTGAACAACAAAAACTGCTTAGTGCTAGAAGTTTGGAGTTGGACCGCAGGGAAAATAAGCTCAAATCTCTGCAGGAGGATATTCAGCGACAGGTTACCCAGTTGGAAAAACTCCAGCAGGAAATTGAAAGAGATATTGAAAAAAAGAAAAACCAGGATGACAGTCAACTTGAAAAAGCAGTCGCATTATACTCAAAAATGGATGCTGCTACGGCAGCGCAATCGATAACCAAACTTGATCGAGGAATTGCTGTAAACATCCTGAAACAGATGAAAGAAAAGCAAGCTTCACTGGTACTTGCCAGTATGGGAGCAACAGAATCTGCAAACTTGATCGCAGAAATGACCACTAAAAAATGAAATTGTGAATATGGAACCAATTGGACAAAAAACGGCTCTTACCTCTTCAGAAGAGGCAATTTTTACAACAGATTTAGAAGTTGAATCAGGAGAAAACGAAACAGAAAAAATTTTTGATTCAACTCTTGACCAAATGCTGGCAGAAGAAACTGATTATGAAAACATGTTAGAGGAACTGCTGGAAGAGGACGGTCAGGATTCTTTAATCTCATACGTTCACCAAAACCAGTTTGATTCAGAAATTGAAGCAGAGGAAACTGCAGATACACTGTCAGACCACACACTGTTTCCGACTGAAACAATGAAACCTGATTTATTGTCTGAAGATTCCCGGCATGTTCAGTCAAATTTCTTGCAAAAGTCAGTTCCAATTGCCGAGGAAATGATTGAGCTGGCAGACCCCAGGATTGTTACAGAAGAAAGCAATTTTGTGAATCTGGAAGAAAGCGGGATTGCTGAAACAGGACTCCAGTCATTATTGGATGAAACCACACCAGACAGTTCTAACGCTGTTCTGCAAAAATTTCTGCACCAAGTTGAGCATGCTTCAGATGAGGCCGAACTTTTAGAGGACGGACTGCAGACTGTTTTGAAGCAAAATTCTGGAAAAGCATTTAATTCTGAAGAAGCAGTTGAGATACCTAGAAGCAGTCTTCACACAATTATGCATAAAACATCAAATCAAACAGTATTGCCTGAAGAAGTAGTATTGCCTGAAGAAGTAGTATTGCCTGAAGAAGTAGTATTGCCTGAAGAAGTAGTCTTTCCTGAGGAAGCAGTTTTACAAACCGTCAATGGAAATAAATC
>JAKUUF010000003.1 GCA_022448705.1 SAR324 cluster bacterium
CATGTGTAAAAATCTGTTTTTGCCTGTCTCTGAATCCTTGAAACGTATGTTCATCCGTCTAGACTGGTAATCAGTACAGTTAGAGGTGGAAGTTACCTCTCCCCACTTTCCGCGTCCCGGCATCCATGCTTCAAGATCATACTTACGATAAGCAGGACCTCCCAGATCACCGCTGCAGATATTTACCACCTGATATGGAATCCCGAGGTCCTGATAAATTTGCTCCTCAATTGCGAGCATTTTTTGATGCATTTCTTCAGACTGATCTGGATGGGTGAAGGCAAACATTTCAACTTTAGAAAATTGGTGCACCCTGAATAATCCACGAGATTCCCTGCCTGCAGCTCCTGCTTCCGTGCGATAACAGTGGGAAAAACCGGCATACATAATCGGCAAACGTTCTGGATCCAAAACCTGATCAACAAGCAATCCCCCAAGGGTTATTTCCGCTGTTGCAATCAGGCAAAGGTCAAAATCCTCAACTGAATAAATCTGTGTCTCTTCTCCACGCGGATTGAATCCAATACCATCTAAAATTTGATGACGTGCAAGATCGGGTGTCATGTGTACAGTAAAACCTTCCTTTTGCAGCAAGTCCAGAGCATAATTTGCAAGAGCCAGTTCCAGAAATACTGCCTGGTTTTTGAGGAAATAAAACTTTTGTCCGGAAACTTTTGCCCCGCCATCAAAGTCAATCAGGTCCAGAGCCTCCATCAAATCGACATGGTCTTTTGGCTCAAAATCAAATTCAGGAATTGTCCCCACCTTTCTGATGGGCTGATTGTCTTCATCAGTCAGTCCTTCAGGAGAATCCGGATGTGTGAGGTTTGGTACCTGCTTCAGCAGTTCAAGACGCTGCTCAATCAGTTCACGCAGTAAGGATTCTTTTTCTGCCTCTTTATCCCTTAACTGCTTGGATTCTTCTATAAGCGGATGTCGTTCCTCGGCTGAAAGATTGCCTTTCATTTTGTTGCTGATGTCGTTTCGAATCTGCCTGAATGAATCCACTTCCGTGGTAGTTTGTCTTACCTTTTCATCAAGTTTCAATAATTTTTCAATATCTACATTGACGTTTCTTTTCCGGCAGTTTTCAGCAATTAATTCAGGCTGGGAACGAATCAGTTTGAGATCAAGCATAAGAAAAGTTTGAAGCTTAAAAAAAGGTTAAAGATTTGTGACTAAGCTTATCAATGGTAAGGCTGTTGAAAATTGAGAATTTTCAAAACAGTGAAGATATACACAAAGTTTTTGATCAACAAGGTCGTTTTAAATGATAATCAGTTATTTCCTGCAGGGCTGTTGCAGCACCCAAAACAGCGTGGTCCTGAAAACGTCGCCCCATTAATTGGATACCTACAGGTAATCCATCCTTTGTGGGTCGACCTGGAATTGAAATTGCCGGAGTACGAGTCAAGTTTGCAATAACACTACAGATATCAGCAAGATACATTGCCAGTGGATCTTCGGATTTTTCACCGAACTTGAATGCGGGAAATGGTGAAACAGGACCAAGCAAAAAATCAAATTCTTCAAATAGTTTTTCCACCTGATATTCCATCCATGCTCTTACTCGCAGGGCTCTTCCATAATATTGATCATAATATCCGGAACTGAGAACAAATGTGCCAAGCATTATTCTACGCTTTACTTCCTCGCCGAATCCTTTTTTTCTGGTAGTCTGGTATAGTGATTTTAATGACGGCTTTTCCTGCTCTCTGACACCATAGCGAATTCCGTCAAATCTGCCGAGATTGGAGCTTGCTTCAGCAAATGCCAGGACATAATATGTTGGAATTACATACCTCAAGAACTCAAGCGACCTCCGCTCTACTGCTGCTCCCTGTGTTCTTAGCAATTCGGAAATTTCATTGATACTGTCCACCACTTCCGGATCAACGGAATTCTGATCAAAATATTCTTCCGGAAGACAAATTTTTAATTTACTGAGGTCAGCACTTTCATGAGCAGTAGGCAGTTCGATGTTTGCTGAAGTTCCATCATTAACGTCGTGTCCGTTAATGATGGAAAAAACATAGCGGCAGTCAGAGGCTCTTTGGGCTAAGCAGCCGATTTGATCCAGAGAAGATCCATAAGCTACAAGACCATAACGAGAAACTGTACCGTAAGTGGGCTTCAATCCTGTTATTCCGCACATTGATGCAGGTTGCCGAACTGATCCGCCTGTGTCTGAACCCAGTGCCAAAAGAGCCATTCCAGATGCAACAGAAACAGCTCCACCGCCACTGCTTCCTCCGGGGACTCGTTCAGTGTCCCATGGATTTAGTGTTTTGCCGTACGATGAGCCTTCTGTGGATGAGCCCATTGCGAATTCATCCATGTTAGTTGTACCAATAATTATCGCATCTTCCTGTAGTAATTTTTCTACTGTAGTTGCATTATATGGCGAGTGATATTCACGAAGAATCTGGCTTCCGCATGAATTACTTAGCTCCGGGTCATTGATGCAAATGTTGTCTTTGATTGATACTGGAATTCCTGCAAGTTTACCAACTTTTTGCCCGGAAGAAATTTTCTGATCAATTTTGCCTGCACGAGCCAGTGCGGTTTGAGAAGGCAGCAGACTGAGGAAAACATTTAACTGGGAATTATATTGATCAATTCTGGCATAAACTTCCTCCATCAATGATTCTGCACTTATTTTCCCACACTTGATTCCTTCTACCAGATCAACTATAGAAAGGTCAATCAGCATTAATTTTATCCTGCAGCTTCTTGTTCAAGTTTTTCCACAAGGGAGATATACTCCTGTTTTGCTTCATCATTAGATTTACCCTTTATTTTGTTCCATGCATCAAACTTTGCACGGCCCTCAAAATCAGCAAAACCAGGCCTATCGCCTGTGACGTCCCCTTCATTGCCTTGTTTGTATAAGGCATAAAGTTGCAGAAGAATATCATTTGGAGGGCGTTTTGGCAGTTTAGTTGCTCTATCAGCAGCTGATTTAAAATTGTCATCAAGGTTCATGGTGTCTCCATTTCTTCAAATTGAAAGTTCATCTAAACACTACCAGAGAGACCTTAATATTCAACACAAAAACTTGTGTTATTCTCCTTTACAGGCCAATTGGAGGCTATTAAAATCCTAAATGATCTGACAGGATATTAATGTTTTGTTTTAGATTTTGAATCAAATAATCCTGATTTGAATCTTGTTCAATAAATTTTTTTGAATCGGTTTTAGAAGTCTTTCTTTATGTTGTATTTTTTCAGAGAATTATATGGACGGATTTAAAAATATTATCTAAGGCTAAAAAGCATCTTTTATTTAATAAATGGCAAAGTGTTATTATGAAAATATAAATTTCGCATGAATCGTGCATTGACAATCCGGATATGTTATCATCATGCGAATTTAACAGATTAAGAAACAGTCACCACAATCTGGCCCCAGCAATGATCAAATAACCTAACAATGAATTCACTAAAGTTAACTCCAAAATCGTCACCAACTGAAAGGACTCAATAATGGTCAGTGAACCCGTTCTAATAGTGGACGATGAAGTCGAAATGCGCATCGCCATGTCTGAAACTTTGAAGCATTGTGGCTACCCGGTAGAAATATCACACAACGCTATTGATGCTATTAAGAAATTCAAGCAAAACAATTATTCCCTGGTCATAACTGACATGACTATGCCGAAACGCAGTGGACTGGAACTGCTTAAAGATATCAAATCCATTGCACCTGCCAAGCCTGTGATTATGGCTACCGCATACGGAACAGTGGAAACAGCAGTTGAGGCTATGAAACACGGGGCTTTCGATTATATTAAAAAACCAATCAATTTTGATTCATTCCAGTTTATAGTTCAGCAGGCTTTGAATTACGAAGGCATGACCGGAAGTGTTTCGATTGATGTAGAAAGCAAGAAATCAAATTCAAAACCGGTTGATTTGAGCAAGGAAATTGTAACAGAGAATCAAACAATGCAATCCTTGCTTAAAGTTGCCAGAAATGTGGCGAAAAGCAAATCGACTATGTTGATTCAAAGTGAAAGCGGAACAGGAAAGGAATTGCTGGCATCATATATACATGATAATTCTGACCGTTCAAAAAGGCCATTTGTGGCAGTAAACTGTGCGGCACTTCCGGACACATTGCTGGAAAGTGAACTTTTCGGACATGCAAAAGGTTCTTTTACCGGAGCAACGCAAGACTATCGTGGGAAATTCGAACAAGCACACACTGGTACAATTCTTTTGGATGAGATCAGCGAAATGGCTTTACCGCTGCAGGCAAAATTGCTTCGTGTACTACAGGAATATCAAGTCGACAAAGTAGGAGGGAAAGAACCTATTCCAGTTGATGTAAGAGTGATTGCCACCACAAACCAGAATTTGCTGGGAATGATTGATAATGGTAAGTTTCGAGAGGATTTGTATTTTCGTTTAAATGTTATTCCTCTTGCACTTCCTCCTTTACGGGACAGGATGGACGATGTACCTGTACTGGTTAAACATTTTGTTGAAAAACACTCCAAGATCAACAATCGCAAATGTCCTGCTGTTAGCCGTGAAACCTTAAATATTCTCACTAATTATCATTGGAGAGGTAATGTTAGAGAATTGGAGAATGTAATGGAGCGTGCTATGCTCCTATGTGATGGTGAAGAGATTCAGCCAAACCACCTGCTCATGTCTTCCCAACTTGGGGAGACTTCCATAAATGCGGATTTAGCTTCTATAACAGCGTCAAAAACAAAAAGTTCAAAGTCGGTAGCAGGTAAAAAAGAATCAACTGTTACTGATTATCAAAATTCTCAAGATAGCTCCGGCCTTGGAATTGAAGTGGGAATGTCGATGAAGGAGGCAGAAAAACGCTTTATTTTTAAAACACTTCATGAGACCAAAGGAAACCGGACGCATGCCGCAAAAACGTTAGGTATAAGCATTAGGACTTTGAGAAATAAACTCAATGAATATCGTGAAGAAGTTGGTGAATTAGAGCTGGAAGCAGAAGATTGATCTACGTCATCTCCGGTAAAAATTGCCTCAAATAGGAACTGTCATCAGGCGCACCAAAAATTTCTACTACGTAGATATTGGTGAGTCAGAGCCCAGACTGTGCCACATCAGAGCAAACCTTTTTCATGGAAATCCTAAAACAAATTTAGTTGCAGTTGGAGATCAAGTAGAAATTGACACTGCTGATGCCGGTAAGGCGGGATGGATTTTAAAAATGCTGCCCCGTCGTACAATGCTTTCCCGGCGTCAGAGTACTGATTCTCCAGAACAGGTTCTTGCAAGCAATGCAGACAAAGTGCTAGTGGTAGCCTCCCTTCGCAGTCCCCCGTTTCGCAACGGACTGGTTGATCGCTTCTTTGTGGCAGGATCATGTGGAGGTCTTGAAAATGTGCTCATTCTCAGCAAAGCAGATTTATCAACTGAAGAAGAAATTGCTTCAATAAAGAATCTGTATCTTTCCCTCGGTTACAACATTTTAGTTACAAGTGTTCCTGAATCCAGAGGCATGGATTCGTTGCGTGAACTGCTGCATCACCATACTTCAGTTCTTTGTGGACATTCAGGCGTAGGGAAATCATCTCTGATAAAGGCTCTTTATCCTCATTGGAAAATTCGTATCGGTGATGTAAGCAGTAAATCCGGTAAAGGTCGCCACATCACAAGAATGGCAGAAATGTACAGGCTTCCTTCAGGCGGATTTATTGTGGACACTCCAGGAATTCGCGAATTCCAGCCAACTGTTGCACCGGATGAACTTGATACACATTTTGTAGAATTCGTGCCGTATCTTGGGAAATGCCGATTCAAAGGCTGTACTCACCGTCATGAACCCCAATGCGCAATTAAAGAAGCGTATGCCTCAGAAAAAATTACGGAGAAAAGATACAAAAGTTACCTGTCAATTTACGAGTCACTTTAAAAGTAAAATTTAAGAAGGCTAATTCCCACTAATCATCTTCCTGATTTTAGCAAACTGTTTTTTTGCATTAGTATTTTTGGATGAATGTGATTCCGTCTGAAAGCTTTTGTCTTTAATGATCGATGACGGAACCTCAGTCGAGTTTCCTAGCACAACAGTTCGTAAACGAATTTGTTCTAAATCAAGCTCATGCTTTAGAGCAAAGCCTATCCGCTGTATTACATCCCTCAACTCTGGAAGCTTTTGATGCAGATTCTGCAACAGCCAATCTGCTCCTGGAGTGCGTTTTAATAAATCCATTTCTTCTTTTGAATTGACATAAAGTACCAACACAGCATGTCCCCTTGAAACTCTATGCAGAAAGGCAGGAGAACAGCGCAGATGAACTTCGGGCGGTGTTACTATATGCCAGTCTTTTGCCAGCAAGCCGACATGTTGCTGGTCAAATTGCGTTTGGCCCAGATCACCAACATGACATTGTATGTTATTCAGTTTTAATTCTGGTAACAGCCGATTAAACATGCGAAGATAAGCCTCAGTTTCAAAGCGGAGCGCCTGAGCTATTCCACCGTCATATACAGTCAGGTGCAAAATAGTCTGATGGGGCTTAAAGTGAAGTTTCTGTCCCAAAAACTCAAGTTCTTCTGAAGACAAGGTACGTTTTAGAATCTTTTGAAGCCTGGCTTTAATTTGTTTCAAATGTTTGAATGTTTCGCCATTTAATTTTTTAAGGGCATTCAAAATGTCAGTATGACTGTTTGCTTTTAAGCATTCTTGAATAACATTATTGTTAACTGTAAATTGACTGAGTACAGAAATGTTGCGTGGATAGGAGTTCTTTGCTAAAAAAGCATCAACTTCTTCAAACCACAATTTTCGGAGTTTAACTAAATAAAGCAAATGTTTTTGTCCTGCAGCTTCAAATATTGCACTGAGGATATTCAGTGTATTTCCATAAGGTTTGTTTCCTGTTGAACTTTGGTAATGAATTGTACGAAGAAAATGCGTTACCAAATTGTTATCTTGTTTTTGATGAGTTAGAATAGCCATTAATATACTTTTCTTCTGCTGAAAAAAACTTTATGAAAAACAGTGAAGTTCCCGGTATCCTGATAGCAATGCCCACCCTTGACGGAACTTTTTTTGAAAAATCAGTAATTCTTTTATGCAATTATGACGAAGAGGGAGCATTTGGCCTTGTAATGAATCATCCTTCCAAAACAAAAGTTAAAGAGGTTTTATCTGATGAAATGCAGAACAATTCCGCATTTGATGTTCCTTTACTGGTTGGAGGGCCTGTGCAACCTGAATCATTCTGGGCGGTGCACAGCTCAGATTTTTCAGTTAAAGAAACAACTGTTCTTTCTAAAGAAATCCATTTAAGTTCTGCCCAGGATATCCTTAATTCTCTTGCTGAAGGAAATAAGGTGAAATCCTATCACTTCGGCAGCGGATACTCAGGCTGGGGTGCTGGACAACTTGACCGGGAAATCCAGGAAGAATCATGGTGGCTCGGTCCGCTTGATGAATCCCTGCTCTTAAATTTAGATTATGAGCTGCGCTGGGAAACAACAATGAACAATCTTGGTTTTGACCCCCTGACTACAGCATTTACTCAAACCGGTTTGGTCTGAATTATCTTCTTTCAATTTCAACAAACTCTGGGAATTTTTCTGTAAATTCCTTGAAGTCATTCCAAAGCATCTCAACTGACGTTCCCTTCCTGATGAAACTCTCTCCCAATTTCCTCAGCATAATGAAGTTTACTGACTGTTTTTGCGACTTCTTGTCATGCAAAATCATCTCACGAAATAGATTCTGGTCCAGTGGAGGCAGTTTAATAGGAGTTAAAATTTGACTGAGATAACTTTTGATTCGCGTCCAGTCATCTTCCACCAGCTCATTGCAGCGCCATGAAACAAATGCGGCAAAAAACATCCCTACTCCAACCGCCTCTCCATGGAGATACTTGCCGTAACCTGCGTGAGTTTCTATCAAATGTCCAAGGGTGTGTCCAAAATTCAGAGTAGCACGTATTCCTGTTTCAGTTTCATCCTTTTCAACCACACGGCCTTTAATAGCACATGAGCGAAGTATCGCTTCTTCTAAAAATTCAAAATCAAGCGGCTCAAGAGAATGGCTTTGAACAAAATCGAACAATTTCTCATCGTGAATAATACCATGTTTTAACAGTTCAATATAGCCGGCATTCAACTCACGTGAAGACAATGTTTTCAGGAATGACAACTCAATGCAAACATATTCAGGCTGTTTGAAGGCACCGATAGTGTTTTTTCCTAAAGGATGATTAACTGCTGTTTTTCCTCCCACACTGCTGTCTACATGAGCCAGCAAAGTAGTCGGTATTTGAATGTATGGTATGCCTCGAACAAAAGTTGCAGCCGCAAAACCAGCCATATCTCCGATAACTCCTCCGCCAAATGCTATTAATAATGTTTTGCGATTTGCACTGACCTCCATCAGAAAATCAAAAATTTGTGAGAGGGTATCCAGATTTTTGTACTGCTCACCATCAGGCAGTACGCATGCAGCAACTCGTATTCCGGAATCTTCTAATATACTGCTTACATGGTCTGGATACAGATTATGCAGGGTTTCATTTGTAACAACGACTACCAGATCAGTGTTTTTTTTCAAAACAACATTTGGAAGTTGTGTTTGGAGAATATTCAAACCAATGTCAATATTATAACTGCGTCCTGGCAATTTAACTTGAAGGGTTTTCATTATGTATCAATATCTATTTTATCCTGATTGTATTTCCAGCCACGCACCAGATAACCTCGTCGCATGCTTCGCCAAGCTTCTGTGCAATACGACCTGATAAATCCAAAAATTTTCTTGCTAAAGGATTTTCCGGAATGATCCCAAGTCCCACTTCATTTAAAACAAAAACCACATCACATTCCAGAGAAAGTAAGTTATCTATTTCTGCAAATACTTTTCTTTCTGAATATTTATGATGCAGGGCATTATTGAGCCACATTGTCAAACATTCTATAAGAACAGGGCATTGAATGTTTCTCAGTACACTAGCTAAACGCAGGGGTTCTTCTATGGTCTCAAAAGTGTTGCCACGACGCTGACGGTGGTTTGTAATGCGTTTTTTCATTTCAGAATCATTTAATTCCGTTGTAGCAAGATAGACAGGCTTAATTCCGTTCGCCATTGCAAGGATTCGTTTTTCTGCGTGACGTGATTTCCCGCTTTTCACTCCTCCTGTTATTAGAATTTTCATCAGCTGAAAAAAGGCAGAAATCCGGAATAACATAACATGACCATTGTAAATCCGGATCCAATTAGGGAGGAAGTCAGAGCAAGGCTGTTTACAAGTTTTATATCTTTGACAGTGGCTCCTTCTCTGTCGCCCTGTCTTCCAAGCCAGACATTTTGTGCCAAACGCCCATCTCTCCAGATGGGGCCACACAGTTTAATTTTAAGTGCCCCTGCAACAGTTGCCTCACACCATCCGGCATTGAAACTAGGGAGTTTAAAATGATCTCTCCAGCCTACTTTGAGGGCATTACTTCCGGATAATTGGGGGTAAAAAACTGCAGCCCCGGACAAGAATAGCCAGCTGATTCTGGCAGGCATAAAGCTCATTAAATCATCAAGTTTTGCACTGCACCAGCCAAAATCCTGATACTGTTCATTCCTGTATCCAACCATTGAATCAAGCGTATTAACAACTTTGTATACCAGTATCCCGGGAATGCCAAACAGACAAAAATAGAAAATCGGCGCTATAACACCATCATTGAAGTTTTCACCAACACTTTCAACAGTGGCACGTCCACATGCAGGCAAATCCATCAAATTTGTGTCCCTTCCAACAAGCTTCCCTACAGTTACTTTTGAGAGGGATAGATCTTCTTTTTCCATAGCAGCTGCAACCTGTCGAGCATGTTTTAGCAAATCACCAAGGGCAAGAAAACTCCATCCCAGGAAAACATACCAGACCCAGCTCAGACTCCAATGAAAATATTCAAGGAATTTGAAAATCCCCATACTGAACAGGAGTGTGCTTAAAATCAATAAAAGAGATAATAAAACACCACCGAATTTACCATTCAAACCTGAATGCCTCAGCCCTGCTTCGTGCCATGAAATCAGACTACCTATCATCCTAACGGGGTGAAAACGATAAACTGGATCCCCAAAAATCAGGTCAAGCCCCAGAATCATTAACAGCATGAAGGCAGGATGTGTCAGCAGTTCAACTAAATCAACATTCATGCTTTTTTAATTAGTGTTTCATCCTGATACCATAGTTTATGTATATAGATCCAAATCAATCCTGCCGCAAACATAATTATGCTTATGGTATATGCCGCAAGAAACTTAGTGTCTGCTATAATAAAATACTGGTTGTCCATTCGAAGAGGTGTTAAGAGTGAACGCAGAATTGAATATGTCAGCAGATAAACTGCACCCAGCATTCCGGGGCGAAAATTTCTCAAACGAAGTTTCCAAAGCAACGCCAGGATCAGGAAGTTGCCCAGCGATTCATAAATCATAGTAGGATGTACAGGTGATCCATTTGCATAACGGTCAACTGCAGTCCCTTCAGGAAAAACTATCCCTGTCCACAAATCGGTTACGGGACCAGCGGCTTCTCCATTTGTGAAATTCCCCCAGCGTCCAATTGCCTGCCCCATAATCATGCAAAGTGCCCCGATATCAAGCATTGCAGCCAACGAGATATTTTTTATCCTGCAATATATTAAAAGGGAAACAATACCACCTATGATAGCTCCGTGTATTGCCAACCCACCTTCCCAGATAGCAAACGTTTTCCAGAATGGCTGAAATCTGTAATAATTTGACCACTCAAAAATTACCTCATACACACGACCGCCAATTAAACCTGCCAGAAAAATAAGCAGTGTCATGTTAAGAGCTTCATCCTCTTGGAGATTTATTCGGCGCCTTTTAATTTCTGAAAGTACAATTCTGGAACCGATTAATACTGCGATGGCGTAAAATAATCCGTAGTACCTTGGTTCAAGGGTAATATTAAACCAGGGGATCTCGATTGAAAAAATGTATGGATGCATTGTTCGGTTTCAGAAAAAATTCAGCCGGCAAGATTGTTTCCAAGCACTTTCTTTTGTGAATCAATATGTGAACGAATTCCCTGCTCTGCCAGATCAAGCATTATGTTTAACTGTTGTCGTGAATAGGTCCTTCCTTCTGCAGTGCCCTGTACTTCTACCAATTTGCCTGAACTAAGCATGACAACATTCATATCAACTTCTGCATCTTTGTCTTCATCATAATTCAAATCTAAAACAGGCTGCTGGTTAACAATACCAACACTGATGGCTGCCAGAAATTCTTTTACTGGGAACTCTTTGATATCTCCTTTATCATGCATTTTTCTTAGAGCATAAATTAAAGCCACAAATCCGCCGGTGATTGAAGCAGTTCGGGTTCCACCGTCAGCCTGTATTACGTCGCAGTCAATCCAGACAGTGTGTTTCTCAAGTGAATGGAGATTTGCTGCAGAACGCAGTGAGCGGCCTATCAGGCGTTGAATTTCCTGTGTGCGTCCTTGAATCGTGCCTGTCTCTCTGCGGCGACGAGAGCCTGTTGATCGAGGCAGCATTCCGTATTCCGCTGTGATCCAGCCGTGTCTTGGATTATTCTGCTCATCCAACAGCCAATCAGGCACTTTGTTTTCTACTGATGCTGTGCAAATTACTTTAGTATTTCCACAACATACAAGCACTGATCCTTCTGCATACTTTGTATAATCCGGCGTGATTATAAGAGGACGTAATTCGTTGTCTGTCCTTCCGTCTGATCGAGTATTAATTGTCATTCAGTTAACTGTATTCGTTGATCAATTGTTCAATCCCCTGTGCGTCACCTATAATGGTTAATCGATCCCCCTCCATTAATTCTGTAAGACCACGAGGCACGATTGTTTCACCTTTTCGACGTATTAGTGCAACGAGGCATCCTTCAGGCATTCGAATATCTCTCAGAGAGTTTCCAATCAATGCAGAAGATGGTGTATTGCTTCGAATGGTAAGCGAGAAAAAGCGTTCATCTCGCAGCAAAATTTCCTTTAATTCCTGATCATCCGTTGCATCCATCCAGTCCTTGATGAAATTTTCATCATCAACACGACCTGCAATTTGAGCAAGTATCCTCAGGTGTTGTCCAGGATTCTCATTAGGACTTACTAAAAAGAAAAAAGCATGTATGGGACCTTGCATTGAAGTTTTGCCTGAAAAATTAAGAGCCTTAACAAAGCACGGTTGAATTGTACGGACTAATATCATTTCGGCCTTCTCAATTTCCGGCAGACGTATATGCGGCAGGGCCGCACCGTGCGAAATCGGTGTTGCACCGATTCTGCTTCCTTCCATGAACCTTTGTTCCAGTTCTTCAGCGCCAAATCCAAGTCTGGATGCAAACTGATTTGAAACATCACGTGAAATTTCCTCAAATGTTTTTTCACTGGTAAATTCCATTACTACTGCTCGAGTCACGACTTCATCAAATGGATCTTCCTCACGCACGCCTTTTTCTTTCATTATACCGCGCAATTCACGGTCAAGGCCTTCAAATCTTTGTTCACCAAGGCGGGCAAATAAATGGTAAATTGCCCCTGACCGTACTACCTTTTCCCGCGCATAGGAAACATACCAGATAGTTCCAACTGTGAAGAGTGCCAAAGAAAATAAAATTGGAACAATTCCCATTTCTGCGATCAGCCACAATGGGGCAAATACTCCGAAAATCTGCATCCACGGATAAAAAGGCGAACTGAACCCCGGATCATATGCCTCAATTTTGCTTTCGCGCATTACAATCACTGCTGAACAAATCAGGGCAAACATAAGCAGTTGAAAGGCACTGGCAAGCTTGGCTATGCTGGCAATATCGAAATAAAGCACAAGGAAGATAATCAAGCCCACTGTTACAGCAATTCCATAAACTGGGATATTTCTTTGGGTCAGTCTGGAAAAACCTTTAGGAATAAGGTGATCACGGCTCATGGCCAGTGGATAACGTGAAGCACTCAAAATACCTGCATTTGCGACCGAGGCAAAAGCAATAACTGCTGCTGCAGTCAAACCGATTTTACCCCATTCACCAAACAATATGTAAGAGGCTGAGGCAACGGGAGTTAAGTCAGATGCCAGTTCTTCAGCAGGAAGCACACCAACCATAATTGTAGTTCCCACAGCATAAATTAAAATTGCAGTACCTATAGCAAGAAAAACTCCCAAAGGCAGATTACGTTCAGGATTATTGACTTCTTCCGAAACACTGGCAATGTTGGTGATACCTACATAACTAATATAAACAAGTCCTGCTGTGGAAAAAATTGAAACACCTCCTTTGTCAAAAAAACCATCAAAATTTTCAAAATCAATATTTGGAATTCCTTTACTGATGAATGTTGTCAAAATTATCAATAAGGCAAAAACCATCAGGACCTGAAGCGTACCGGTTTTTTTGGCTCCAAAAAGATTTATGATGCCAAAAACGACTGCTAATATTACTGCCAAAGTGACTATTGGAACTTCCGGCCAGAAAATGCCTAGATATGCTCCCATTCCGATCAAGGCGAAAGCAGTTTTTAAAACCAGCGCAAGCCATGTTCCCAAACCTCCAATGGTACCAACAAAAGGCCCCATGCTCCGGTCAAGAAAATAATAAGCTCCACCTGCTCTGGGCATTGCAGTTGCCAGCTCTACAATACTGAACATTGCTGGTATCAATGGAATTGCTGCAATTAAATAGCTCAGTATAACTGCAGGCCCAGCCTCATTAAAGGCGATGCCAGGAAGCAGAAAAAAACCTGCGCTCAATGTTGTCCCGGTGGCAATGCAATACACATTGAGCAATGTCAGTTCTTTTTTAAGCATTAAGATTCAGGTGTTTGTTTTTAAACTGACTTTCAGAGAAAAAATATTAAAAGGGTTGGTGATTATTTCAGTTTTTTGTTCCCTGTACTTTTAAAATCTCTTGCGGAAAAAGACCAAAGTTAATTTCCTGCCTCAATTACCTCCATATCATTTGTGACTGTAAATTCAAAAAAATTATCTTCAATCTCAAGATTGTATTTCATGTTCATCAGCTGAATTGTTCGGTAATTATCCTGCTGATCCATCAGAGCAATAGTCTGTAAATTATATGTTTCAGGGTGTACATTTAACTGGATGAAGGCTAAATTGGCCGTTGATTTTTTAGGTTCCAATTCTACGATCAATCCGTCTTTGCCAATCAGCAAATTTTTGCTAATTTCCCTGTGAATGAAATCAGCTTGTAAGTTACCCAACCCCAGCAAAAAAGAAAGTGCAGTGCCTTCTGTGATTTTCTCTAATTTTTGAACAGTCACATTTTCCAGCAATGGATCGTACAGCCACATTGTCTGGCCATTTGTTACAAGCAGTTGTTCTTCCGGTGCCTCATAAAGCCAGCGCATTTTCCCAGGTCGTTTATAAGAAACAAGTCCTTCAGCTTTCTTAGGTCCTGTTTCTGTATCTGCACGATGGCTGGACTGGATAAAACGTCCGGAAAAACTCCGGATGCTTTGATACTGTTTCTGTATCAGCTGGAGCAAGTGCTTTTCTTCCGCAGCCGGTTGACCGACTGATCCCAAAAACAATAAATAAATTAATATTATCCAAAAATATTTCATCTTATCCGGTTCAATTTCACAGATTAGAGTAATTTTTGTTACCCTGGTTTTTTCTTAAGGTTTGGGAAGGCCGAGAATATTTGCAGGTTCAAATTACTTCTATATAAGCTGTAAACTCCAAAAAGACCAATCAGCAGGGGAGGCATCCACAGCACATGAGGTCGAAAATTCATATACATGGTCATTTCCTTTGCTCCCAACCACAGGATGTAGTAAATGACAACCAGAATCAACCCCCTCAAATATGCTCCAGATCGGCCGCGTCTAGGGTTGATTAAACCCAGGGGAATTGTTGCCACAGAGAATGCAAGACATGCCCAGGGAGTAGTAAGCCTTAAAAAAAGCTCCATTTGAGAAGATTGGCTGGGGTTCTGTAAAAGAGAATTTGTGGGGACTCCCCATATATGCCCCCCTTCATTGGCGGTGACTATTTGTGGCGGACGAAAGATATAATGGAATTGCTGAAATGCTATTGTTCTGTAATTATCTGTAGAGCCCTGGGAATGTATAAGTCCGTCTTCAAGATGTAAAATCAAATCCCTTTCACCGCTGCGGACTTTTATACGACCGCGGTCTGCAAGTGTTACCATTGAATCTGATCGAAGATCCTTGTCTGTAATAAAGACTCCGCTTAGTTCTTCATTCTCATCTTTCTCCTGTACATGTAAAACCTTGCCCGGGAAATCAAAATTGAGAACCAATGGTTGAATAGTTTTTGCGGTTTGTGTTTTTAGTATCATAAGTTTTTCCTCTTCAAAAGCCGCATATCCAGCAGGCTGCAGCCAGAGGGTTATGGATAAAGCAATTGCGGTTATTATAAATCCAAATAAAAAAAATGGCCGTCCTATTTTCCAGATGCTTATGCCAATTGCGTTCATGGCTGATATTTCATACTCTGTAGATAAACGCACCATCAACACCACACAGGCTATTACAATTGCCAGAGGAAGTGTGACTGACAAAAATTGTGGCAGGCGGTAAAGAAGCATCATACCTACACTAAATACGCTGACGCCCCTTTCCACAATCAAGTGTATCAGGCGGTACACTGTTTCCATTGAAAGTATAAAAGTTAAAATTCCCAGTGCCATCAGAAATGGAAGAATCAGTTGAAAAAATGTAGAACGAAATAGTAGCATCTAATTTTCTATAGCTGGTCTTTTATTTGCCAGGCAACTTTCATGGCATTAAGTCCATCTTCAGCACTGACCAATGGTTGGGTTTTTTTCTGGATTGCTGCAAGAAAACTCTCTATTTCAGCCATTAATGCGTCCCCTTTTTCAAGTTGAACTACCTCAGGATGAAGTTTTTCTGGATCAGGTATTTCTGATGAATCTACCTTCAGCTTACGTGCTTGTCCGCTTGCATAATCGAGTGATAGATAAAGTCCTGACTGAAAAATTCGCATTTTCCGTTCTGCTTTATCAGAAATTCTGCTTGCGGTTAAATCTGCAATGCATCCGCAGGGAAAACGCAGTCGGGCTTTGGCAAGATCAGAGCTTGATGTGACAAATTTTACACCTATTCCTTCAATAGTTTCGGGAAATTCACCTACTGCTGCTAAAACTAAATCAATATCATGAATCATCAAATCCAGAATGACATCAACATCAGTTCCACGTTTAGGAAAAGGCGCTATACGTATGTTTTCAATGAATTTTGGCTGATCAATTAATTGCTGAAATTCAGCAAAAACCGGATTAAATCTTTCCAGGTGGCCAATCTGCAGACTAACATTGTTATCACTTGACAACTGTGCAAGCTCTTCTGCTTCTTCAATTGTTTCAGCAAAAGGCTTCTCCAGTAACACGTGAACGCCGTTTGCAAGGAATGCTTTAGCAGATTTATAGTGATGAATAGTAGGTACCGCTATACTGACAGCATCAACTTTATTTATGACTTCTTCAAAGTTCAAATAAAATGGGACATCCAGTTCATCAGAAACTTTTTGTCCCTGTTCAGGATTAATATCAACCACTCCGATTAATTCCGATTCCGGCAGTGACGCAAATTTCTGTGCGTGAAACCTCCCTAGATAACCAACTCCAATCACTGCGGTTTTAAGCATTTTTTCCCTGATTCATAACTAATAGATTCAGCTGGCAAGTTCCTCCAAATCACGAATTTGCTGCTTAAGTGCCTTAAGTGTTTTTTCGGTATCAATGACTTTTTTCCTCAATTCTGTAACAACTTTTTCCGGGGCATTTGAAAGGAATCCGGGATTATCAAGCTTATTCCTGCTTTTTTCCACAAAACCGGATTCTGATTTGAATTTTTTCTGTAAAGTCTGGATTTCCTTTTTCCAGTCCACAAAAGTTGCATCGATACTGGCGAATGTATCATGAAAATATGCCCCAAACAATTCGTTTGCAGCATCAGGCTCTTTTTCGCTGATATTCAATTCTTTTAAACGTGCGAGCCTGATTATCAAATTCTGATGTTCCTTAAAAATCGAAGCATTGGCTGTTGAATACAATGTTGCAGGTATCTTTATTTCCAGACCTATGTTTGCTTTTTCACGCAAGGCTCGAATTTGCGAAATACTTTCTTTAACTATTTCAATACGCTGATGTGATGCTTTGAACTGATAAGGGAGTGGTTGAGGCCATTCACTGACAGCCAGCATTTTTGGCTGCTGAAATTCTCTCCACAACGCTTCAGTAACGAATGGGGCATAAAGATGCAGCATCTTGATCAAAGTTGTAAATGCAAAGGCAATTACCTGATTATCTTCGTTGGTTCGATTTGGATTTTTATCCATTTCAAGGTACCAGTCGCAAAAATCTCCCCAGAAGAAACTTTTAAGGTTATCAGCAACATCTGACAAACGATGGGATTCAAGCCTGGATTGAGTGTCTTTAATTAAATCATTCAATCCATGCAGCAACCATTTTGCCAGTTCTGAATTTACTGTTTGAGGAGCAGTTATCGGAGTTCCATCCTGGATAGTCATTAAAATGTATCTTCCAGCATTCCAGATTTTGTTGGCAAAGCGTCTGCTGCTTTCCATTTTTTCAGGATACAGGCGTAAATCCTGCCCTGGGCCCGTTCCAGAGACGAGAGCAATGCGCAATGCATCTGCCCCATATTTTTCAATACTGTCCAAAGGATCAATCACGGATTTTGGATCGGATTTGGACATCTTTTTCCCGTCTCGAGTACGAATAAGTCCATGCAGGTAAACTGTTTTAAATGGAACTTCCTGAAGCATATATGTAGTCATCAAAATCATCCTGGCTACCCAGAAAAACAGTATATCGTAACCGGTTTCCATGATGTCGGTTGGATGAAACTTCTGAAAATCAGGACTGCGTTCCAAAACATCTTCAAGCGAAAGGGAATAGTTTTTTGCCAGTTCCGGATCAATTAACGTACTCCATGTCCAGAGCGCCGATGAAAACCAGGTGTCCAGTGTGTCAGGATCCTGTTCCCACCCTTTGAATGGTTCAGGTTTTTGCAGACTTACTCTTGTTTCATTCTCACGGTAATAAACCGGTATGCGGTGACCCCACCATATTTGGCGAGAAATGCACCAATCCTGTAAATTTTCAACCCAATGAAAATATGTTGAATTAAAACGTTCCGGAACAAGCCGTATATCTCCGGAACGCACCACATCAATCAGGACTTCTTTCAGACTATGCTTTTTCCCTTTCCACTGAACAGCGGGCTTGTTAACGTCTATAAACCACTGTTCTCTAATCTGGGGCTCAATAGCACCGCCTCCCCGGCTGTTAAAGGATTTACTGTGGGTGTATTCGGAATCAGTATCTACCAGCAGTCCTTTTTTCTGGAGCTTTTCCACAATTTTTGGGCGTGCTTCTTCAATCGCCATTCCGGCAAATTCGTTTGCTATTGGAAGCAGTTTTCCTTCAAAATCTATAACAGGTTCCTTGTCTAAACCGTTCCTTTCCGCGATACCGAAATCCACATGATCATGCCAAGGTGTGATCGTCATCACACCTGTACCAAATTCAGGATCAACCACATTATCTTTTACAATAGTTGCTGTGACCATCCCATTTATCCATTCACAATCAAATGTATCACCGTGTTTATACTGGCTGTAACGCTTGTCATCTGGATGCATGACAACATATTTATCTCCAAATTTTGTTTCTGGTCGAACTGTACCTATCTGGAAGGGGCCATACTGAAATGTGTAAAAAGGAGACTTAGTGCTTCTTCTTTCAACTTCATCATCCGAAACATTTGTTTTTAGATGAGGATCCCAATTTACAATACGCGGCCCTCGATAAATTAAACCATTATTGTACATCCTCATAAATGTTTCATTGACGCATCTGTTCAGTTGATGGTCCATTGTGTAGCGTTCACGACTCCAATCACAACTTGAGCCCATTGCCTTAACCTGGCTGCGTATAGTTCCCTGAGAATTTTTGACATAATCTGCAATTCGCTTCAAAATTTCATCTCTGCCCAACTCTGTTCGGGGGTCTGCAATTCCTTCCTGTTCTTTTATCTGTTGCAAAACGACATTCTCAGTAGCAATTGCCGCATGATCTGTTCCGGGAAGCCAAAGAGCTTCGTGACCCATCATTCTGTGCCAGCGAATAAAGATATCTTCCAGTACCAGCATGACTGCGTGACCTACATGCAATTGTCCTGTGGCATTCGGTGGAGGCATGGAAATGGTGAAAGCAGGTTTGTCTGAAAACGCGTCAGCACGGAAGGCACCTGCAGATTCCCAAAGTTCAGTGATTATTTTTTCAAACCCTTTAGGTTCGTAGGTTTTGGCTAATGAGGTCATTTTACATTGGCTAAATTATGAAAATGTGTATGAATGTTGAAAATCTGCAAATAAGGAAAAAATGCGTCAATGTAACATGTTGAAAATTGGAAATCCAATAATTTGAAAACCGATATATATTTTACGGCTGGCATGATACAAGGAAGTCTTGATTAAATTACTCGCTTAGTTTCAAAACTAAGATTGAATTGGCAGAAAAAACGTCAGATATTTTCCAGACTGGAAAAATTGATCAGGCAATTTTTTTGGCAAGGCCACAACATTTTTTATATTTCTTACCGCTGCCGCATGGACAGGGGGCGTTTCTTCCAATAGAAGGTTGAGCGCGTATAGGTTGTGGTTTTTTCTTTTGAACTCTGGCTTCGGCTGGTTCCTCGACTTCTCCATGAATGAATTCCATATCCTGTGTCAGCGGAGTTGGTTCAGGCTCTGCAATGGGGTGGGCGATTGTCAGTTTATAGAAAGTACTGATGGCCTCAAAATCTATTCTGTTCATTAAATCAGAAAACATATCAAATGCCTGTCTTCGGTATTCGTCCAGTGGCTTTTTCTGAGCATAACCAACCAATCCTATTCCCTCCCGCAGGTGGTCCATTGAAAGCAGGTGGTCTTTCCAAAAATTATCATTTACTTTCAGCAATACCTGCCTTTCCAGGTCAAGAACCATTTTGCCTAACAGTTCCTTGCGTTCTTTTTCAATAACATCAGCTTCAAAATTCAGTTCTGCAACTTTACTGAAAAACTCAATTTTTTCTTTGTAAAGAGTTTCTACCCAACCATAAAATACTTCTGCATACTCATCTGGTTTAAGTTCTTCTTCATACCATTTTTCATTTGGTATTCTGCCAAAGGTACTTTCAAAAGACCGGTTAAATCCCTGAACATCCCATTGATCGGCATATTTATCCTGGCAGAATTGATCCATTAGCTGATCCACAACACCATCACTCATTTCAAGAATCAGGTTCTGTACATCATCTCCAAGAATATCCCTGCGCCGGCCATAAATGATGGAACGCTGCTTTTCCATAACGTCATCATATTCAAGGACATGCTTCCGAATATCAAAGTGATATCCTTCAACCTTCTTCTGTGCATTCCCAATGGCCTTAGTAATAAACACATGTTCAATGGGTTCGTCTTCTTCAATATTAAGCTTGTCCATCAGGTTCGAGATACGTTCACCACCAAAAATACGGAGCAGGTCGTCTTCAAGAGAAAGTAAAAACTGTGAGGCACCAGGGTCCCCTTGTCTTCCGGAACGTCCACGGAATTGATTGTCTATTCTGCGGCTGTCGTGCCGCCCTGTTGCAAGAACAAACAATCCTCCAACTTCCAGTGTTTCCGGGGATGGCTTGATGTCAGTTCCGCGTCCTGCCATGTTTGTGGCAATGGTTACAGCGCCAAACTGACCTGCATTCGCAATAATCTCAGCTTCGCGTTCATGGTGTTTTGCATTAAGGACCTCATGATTAATTCCTTCTTTATTCAGCAATTTACTGATAGCTTCAGATACTTCAATGGAAACCGTACCAACTAAGACAGGCTGTCCCTTTTCATGAAGTTCAGATATACGCTTTATGGTAGCGCGATACTTTGCACCAACAGTTTTAAATACAACGTCCGACAGATCCTCACGAGCAAGAGGTTTATTTGTGGGGGCTACAACAACACCAAGATTGTATATTTTCTTAAATTCATTTTTTTCTGTTTCCGCAGTACCTGTCATACCAGATAACTTTTTATAGAGACGGAAGTAATTTTGAAAAGTTATTGTGGCAAGGGTTTGATTTTCTCGCTCGATAGTGACTCCCTCTTTTGCTTCCAAAGCTTGATGCAGACCGTCACTGAAGCGTCTGCCCGGCATCAGACGTCCTGTAAACTCATCAACAATGATAACCTGGCCATCCTGAACAACATAATCAACATCATTGTTAAACATATAATGAGCTTTCAGTGCCTGATTCACATGATGCAGAATTTCCATGTTTTCATAGTCAAACAGACTGGTGTCTTTAACCAGCAGGTCTTGTAGACGACCTTCTATTTTTACTGAGCCCTTGTCTGTAAGGTTAATGCTTCGTGCCCTCTCATCAAGCGCGTAGTCACCTTCACGAACAATGTCATGATCTTCCAGTTCTTCCAGATTCTCGGCAATGTTGTGCATTTGATTCTGTGGAAGTTTTCCCACTTCTTCCTTGCGTATTTCCCGACTGAGACCGTATACAAATTTATTGATCTGGTGATATTTCTCCACGTTATCTTCAGTAGGACCGCTGATGATCAAAGGCGTACGAGCCTCATCAATAAGAATGCTGTCTACCTCATCCACTACTGCAAAATTAAATTCGCGCTGGACATAGTCTTCGAGTGAAAATTTCATGTTATCTCGCAGGTAGTCGAAGCCGAATTCGTTGTTTGTACCGTATGTAATATCTGCTGCGTAAGCACTGCGGCGTTCCTCATCATGGAATCCGTGCTGAATCAAACCGACACTTAAACCAAGAAATTCAAAAATCTGCCCCATCCATTTACTGTCGCGCTTAGCCAGATAATCATTAGGTGTGATTATATGCACGCCATTTCCTGATAAAGCGTTGAGAAAAACAGGACAAGTTGAGGATAGAGTTTTTCCTTCACCTGTTGCCATTTCAGCGATATTACCATAATGCAATGCAAGTCCTCCCAGCAGCTGCACATCAAAATGACGTTCTCCAATAACCCGTTTAGATGCTTCCCTTACAAGAGCAAATGTTTCAGGGATCAGTTCGTCCATGGATTCACCGTCCTGGATGCGCTTCTTAAATTCCTCCGTTTTAACAGGGAAGTCCTCATTCTTCAAAGCCTGCATTGCCGGTTCAAGCTCATTAATTTTGTCTACCTGTTTCTGGAAACTCTTAAGCGTTTTTGTGTTTTCGTCGCCAAAAAATTTTATAACTTGTTTCCACATATTTTCATTTAGCCTGATTTAGGCAGTGTGAGGATAGTAGGTTTGAGGAAAGACTTTACAGTCCTGACGAGGATCGAAGTACTCATTAATTTCTTATCTGGATTTCAGCCTTAGTTCACGCTAAAATCCTGTAAATCAAGTCTAGCAAAACCAGCGTGGCTGGTCAAGATATACAAAGATTGGGAAACATAGCCTAAGCTGGAA
The DNA here is from genome assembly GCA_022448705.1 of SAR324 cluster bacterium. Taxonomy (GTDB): domain Bacteria; phylum SAR324; class SAR324; order SAR324; family NAC60-12; genus Arctic96AD-7. The sequence continues at coordinate 22,513 of JAKUUF010000003.1, forward strand.
TCAAATTTTCAAATCTGAAGGTTTTGCTGATCTTCAGGCATTGCTCATAATTTTGTATTTTTTATATGCGGTCTTTTCACCAGTTGTTTCTGTTGATAACACTTGTTTTTGGAGGGTGCTATCCGGAGCCGTTAAATTATAAACCAGGATGGGGGACACGTTTTATTGAAGGCACTGTGCTTGAGGATAGCGGGGAAGTTTTGAAATCCAAATGTTTCATTGTTGTTCTTGAATATTATTCTCAATTCATTCAGTTTGAAAACGAGTCTCCTCTTTATGCTCCAAAGGCTCGTTTAATTTTTCCTGAAGAGAATGGGCAATATCGAATTAGCTTTGATCTGGAGGCATCAGCAATTGAATTAGCTTTCGTTGCATCTGGTTATGACATGCAGCGCTTTAGTTTTCAGCGTCAAATTGGGATTGGTGAATTGCGTTATGATGCTCGATTGAGCAGGAGCGAAATCTGGAGGAATCAGTTTCTGATGCAAACTAGCCCATTCCTGGAAAATTTTATTCTGGAACAACGTTACAAAATGCCAGATTCTCAACAGCTATTTTTAGGAAATTGGCTCGATAGTGAGAGAGAAAATATCAATGCAGTCAAGCAGAACTGAATTCACTGATCAGTTGTAGAAAGTTTCGATGCCTTCTCCATTGTGATAAGCATAATATACTTCGCCCAATGCTGCCGTTTTTCCAACCTCAATCTGACCATTAGCGTCCAGGCTTATCAGTCCGAAAGAATAATTGAAATTGTTGCTTTCCATCAGGGTCTTTGAAACTGCCTCATGCAGAGACATTCCATCTTCAACTCGCGTAACAATCTTTGCAGCTGCTGCCTGCTGAGTTATTTGTTCACCAACCCCTGTACAGGACACTCCAGCTTTAGATGAGGCATATGTTCCCGCTACTGTGGGACTGTCGCTGACACGACCTGGGATTTCATGGCCGATTCCACCTGTTGAAGTACCGGCAATAATACTGCCTTTTTTGTCAAGCGCAACAATACCAACAGTTCCATGTATTCCACTGCATTTTTGTTCATATTCCTGCAAACGTGCAGGGGTTACCGGATCATGTTCATCAAAGCCGTGTTTTCTGCAGAACTCTGTGGCCTGATCAGCACTCAAAACTTTATTTTTTTCTTTGGATAGTAATGCTGCAGCTTCAATTGGAAAACGTATATTTTGTACATTAATTACACCGGAAAACCTGTTTTTAACTCCATCCATCAAGGCAGCACTCATACGGACCTCGCCATCCGCCTGAAGTTTTGAACCTGTTCCTGCATTGAAAACAGGATCATCTTCCAGCAAACGTATACCATGAATTACTGCTTCTTCGGCAGTCTTTTTTTTTAGTAGCTCAAATGTTTCTTCCCAGATTCTGCAAAGGGATTGGTGGATGTTCTGAGCTTCAGCAGTTTTTCCCTCGAGACTTCCTGCTCCTCCATGAATTACTAACTGCAGCATGTTTCAGGTATTGCGGCCAACCATTACAAATGCTGACCAGTAATATGGAGAACTCCATTGAACCTCTTCCAGCATTTCCAGACGTGCTTCACGCAGAGCCTGGCGCGCATCTGTTCCTGCAAGGAACTTGTCATAAAACTTTGTCATCAGTAATTGTGTTCCTGCATCACTTACTTCCCAGAATGAATTGATAACATTCTTAACACCAGCCTCCTGGAAAGAACGCCTTAGTCCATAGACACCTTCACCTTCATGTATTTCACCAAGTCCGGTTTCACATGCTGAGAGAACTACCATTTGAGTGCCTTCTAAATTTATGCTTAGCACTTCCATCGCAGTCAAAACACCATCATTGTCGGTGTCTATTTCACCAAGTAAAGGCGCATTTGAATTTAAACCGGCAAAGGCTAAGCCTGCACGTAATAAGGGATTGTCTGCAGGAGGAGGAAGAGAGCTTGAACCTCTGCTGAGCCCCTGTATTCTTTTGGCGAGGCGCTCATCTTCTTTAAGGAAAAATCCATGTGTGGCAATGTGTAGCACTTCAGGAGGTCCGGACATTTTCCTCAACAGATTTTCTTCCGCAGTACGTTGGGAAAAAATTAGGGTAGATCTTTCCTTTGTGTCTGAGACTTCCTTGATAACTTCTCCTTCTTTTTCTGCTCCAGGCAGAGGGTCGAAATTAAGTCCACGCAATCCAGATCCCATACGGGCTCCTTGTGATACACTACGTGACCTATTGTGTTTTATTTCTCTGGCTTCTGGTGATTTAATTATTTTATCAGAATCAAAGTCCGGACCAGCAATTATAAACATTTCTCCTTTTGAAGCAGTTAACTGATCAAGAGCCAAATCCCTTGTAGAACTTATGATCTTCAAATCATAATTTTCCAGTAAGTAGCTATCGTCTTCATCAGTTAATGCATCAAAAGGTAAAACATTGAGCACACCGTCCGGTGAAATAAAGATCGATTCTGTTTCTCCTAAATATTCATTGAGCGGGGACCATAGAATTTCCCATAGATCATAAGCTACGCTTTTTACATCTTCATCTTCTGCACCTTCATCCTGGATAATTTCGATCAACTCCTTTATTATTGCCTGAATCATCTCTAAATCTTCATATTGTATTACATTTAGCCCTTCTTCATTGGCCACAATAGCGAGCAGTGCTAAAGAATCATCTTTTTTGCGAAAAGTTAAAAAATCAACCAACGCGCTTTCATTTAATCCGGCTAGTACATCATCAATCTGAATTTTTCGAGTGGATTGTCGAAATCTCGCACTTTGTTTTCCAAGCTCCAATTGATAGTTGTTTACCTGTTCCTCAAGGTCATAAACCATTTTTCCGAATTGATCGCGATTTTCATCAGTAGGCCCTGCAAGAGTGAGTGAAGCCAGTTTTTTACGAACCTCAGTTAGTTTTTCAGTAATTTCCTGCAGTTCCGATGATCCTGACAGCATTACCACCTGTTGCGTCTCACTGGTTATTTTTAAAAGCATTCCTTTACGTTGCAGAATTACCTCTAAAAGGTCTTGAGCGGTGCGTTCGTCATCCAAACTGAGAAGAATGCGAATGTAGGCATCCTGTTCAGGTTTGTGGAGTTTGATATATGATTGTCTGGTATTGTCTCCGGCCACCCATAGAACTCGATCAAAGAAAGTGTTGCGGCGATTAAAACCTATTTTATACATTTCATAAGCCTCTTCAGTTTTTCCAAGATCTTCCAGCAGCTGTGACAAATTGTTAAGCGTTTCAAAAGTATATGGATGGTTTTCACCCAGCACTTCTTCTTCAAGTTTCAGCGTTTCTCTGAAAATTTTAAGAGCATCTTCCTTTTTATCCTGGATAACTAAAAGCTCTCCGAAATCGTTCATGCTTCGAAGTGTGTCCGCATGCCTTTTACCAAAAACTTTAGTTCTTCCATCCAGGGCAGCAGTCAGGAGTTTTTCTGCTTCATCCAGATTCCCAAGTGATTTATGAACTCTTCCCAGGTTGTTCAATGCTTTCAAAGTATTTTGGTGATTCTCACCTAGCTGTTCTTTCCAAAGGTTATGTACTTTTGTGAATATGGGCCTGGCTTCATCGAATCTTTCGGCTCTAAGGAACAGATAGGCCAGATTGTTTTGATTTGAGAGGGTGTTTGAATGTGCTTCACCAAAAACTTCAGTGTTGAGTTGAATAACTTTTCTATAATTCAGTTCAGAACGCTCAAAATCTCCCTGAGACTCGTAAAGAAAAGCAAGGTTATTCAGTAAAGCAAGAGTTGTTGGATGACGTTCACCCTGGATTTTTCCTGAAATTGTGTGTGCTTTTTTGAATAGTGGCTCTGCCTCATCATAAAGACCTTGGTTTTCAAGCAATAATGCCAGGTTATTCATCACAGAAACAGACTGTGGAGAATCTTCGCCAAGGACGGAAATCATCACGTCTAAAGATTGTCGAAATAGATTTTCCGCTTTTTGGTAATCACCAAGACGTCGACGTACACTTGCCAGATTATTCAGATCACCTGCAGTGTTTGGATGATTTTCTCCAAGCATAGCAAGATCTGTTTCGTAAACTTGCTGATGAAGAGCCAATGCCTGCTTAAGCTTCCCGGTATCTTCATATAGCTGGGCCAAATGACTTTTCGCCTGGATGACCAGCGGTTCTTCATCACCATATTCAGCTGCAGCAGCTTTTATGGTTTCCTTAAAAAGTGTTTCAGCTTGTGAAAAACTTCCTTGTTGACGATAAATTTCTCCAAGATTTTCTTTGCTTTCCAACGCCAGGAAACTCTTTTCGTCCAGCACTTCACGCATTAAAGGCAGGGCTGTTTCAAATAATTCCTGAGCAGGTTTGAGTTTTCCCTGAGACATTTGCAGTTGAGCTAAAACAGCCATTGCAGACAGAGTTTCAGCATCTTTTTCTCCTACCAAAGTCTGAAATACCTTCAGTGCTTCATTGAGCATTTCCTCTGCTTCACTGATGCGACCCATTTCTTGAAAATTCTGTCCCAAGGCTTTCATTCTGGCTGCACGTTGAGGGTCTTCATCTTCTGACAGACGGAGAGCTTCTGTCAGTATAGGTTCTGCCATTTCCGGATCTATGGAATTTAAAAATTGGCCATAACTGTCAAGCACTGAAAGCGTTGCAGTATCACTTTCTCCAAAGGCCGACACAGTGGTTTCAAGAGCAGTCTGGTAGATTTGATTAGCCTCTTCAAGTTGATCCAGTTCTGAGTGAATTTGCGCCTGCAGCAGCATACTGGAAATTGTTTCCAAAGACGCGGGACCAAAAGCCGTTTCTGCCAGTGAGACTGCTTCCTGAGCAATATTTAAAGCGCCCTGCAGGTCTCCTTCCTGATAAAACTGTTCAATTTCTGTCTGGCGTAGACTCCACTGCTCAGCAGCAGTTTCAGGTGTTGTCTGGGAAAAAGCTCTGTTGCTTATGGGAAGTGTAAGTTGTGAAAAAAAGATTAATGCTAATAATAAGAACTTAATGGGAAAAATTATCTTTCGCATGTGGACCTCTTCATTAAATTGATAGTCATCTATTGTATAGTTTTTCAAACATTTCTGCCAATAATACGATTTATATAATTTTTTTTGTTCATGCACTACCAAAAATATTCTGAGCTGAAATTAAGATCGACTGTGCTAAACAAAGGTCTTTATATGTCGAATGGTTTGCAAACACTTCATAAACTTTAGCAAAACATTATAAATCAAACTGTTCTTTTGCGTTTTCTAAATTCTGTGATGAAATTTCCCACTGTTTGAGGTGCCCAGACAGCTGTTGGCTCAGTCGTCCCTTTTCTGCCTGCAGTCTGTCAACTTCCTCTCTGGAAGTTATTTGAAAAAAATCTTCTATTCCGAATTTTGATTCAATCTCAGAAATTTTTTTCTCAGTTTCTTCAACTAATAATTCAAATCGTGCTGCCTGCTTATTTAATTTAGAAATTTTACGCTGAAGATTTTTTCTTTCCTCAAAGCTTAATTTCTTCTGTTTCGACTCAAGCTTTCCGGGGTGTTTTTTTTTGGAAGATACTGAGACCGTTCTTCCAAGATGATCTTCACCAAATTTTTCCAGATATTCATTATAGCTTCCAGAAAAATCCCTTATGCCATCTGAAGTCATTTCAAGAATATGGTCTGCAACTTTTTCCACAAAATGTCGATAGTGACTTACAAGCACAACAGTTCCGTCGAATTTGTTTAATGCATCACCCAGGGCCTCTACTCCTTCCAGGTCCATATGGTTTGTCGGCTCATCGAGGATCAGTACATTATTTTTTTCCAGCATGATTCGTGCGAAAAGCAAGCGTGCGGATTCACCACCACTCAATACAGAAACCTGCTTAAGAGCCTCGTCTCCGGAAATTAGAACTCTGCCTAGTAAACCCCGAATTGTGCCAATTGATTCATGGGGAGCATAAGAGTAAAGCCAGTCGAACGAATTTATTTTCCCATCCAACTGTTCATGGTGATCCTGTGCAAAGTAAGAGATTTTTGTTTCATAACCCCATTCAAAAATCCCTTCATCTGCAGTAATTTCACCCAGAATAATTTTCAGTAGAGTAGATTTGCCGATTCCGTTTGGGCCAATGATGGCAACTTTTTCTCCTCTTTGTATCTCAAAAGAAATGTTTTTCAGCACGGTTTTTTCAGCAAACAATTTGCACAAATTATTTACAGTCAATACAGTTCTTCCAGAGTGTCGGGACTGTTCAAAGCAAAAGCTCGGAGATATTCTGGAGGATTGTTTAACCTCCGGAACTTCCATTTTGTCTAATTGTTTTACGCGAGACTGGGCTTGACGGGCTTTAGTGGCTTTTGCACGAAAACGGTCGATAAATGCCTGCATTTCAGCAGTTTTACGTTTGAATGTTTCCAACTCCTTTAGTTTTTGAGTTTCTGCCAGAATCTTTGATTCAAGAAATTGTTCATAGTTTCCACTATAAAGTCGTAATTCCTCATAATCTATATCGACAATATGGCTGGCAACCGCATTTAGAAAA